>JAHEJD010000020.1:0-39144 GCA_024639005.1 Chromatiaceae bacterium
ACGAGGCGGTCAGGGTGCCAAAGCTGCCCTGCAGCTTGTTGGTCGCCAGCGCCTGTATCGGCGGCAGCCCGGCCCATAGGATTGCCGGTAATGCCAGCAGTCCGCCGCCGCCGGCGATGGCGTCGACCATGCCGGCCAGGCACGCGACGGCAACCAGCAACATCAGGGTATCGAGGGCAAGGGGTTCCACGGGCGGCTCCGCCAAAGCCATGCATTCTACGTCAAGGCACCGTTGTCGCAGCTTCTAATCCGATTGCACCGTTGCCGGTCGTTGCCTGCCTTTCAGATGTCCACCCACTCGGCCATGCGCTCGATCGCGGTCGTCACGCGCGGGCAATGCGTCTTCACGAAGGCCTCGTCCACGACCTCCGTTGCGGCCTCGGCCAGCGCGGTCCCGCCGTCGAAATCGACAAACGCCAGGCGTGTGGAGAGCTCCTTGTGCGGGCGCCCGAAGCAGCTGCCGGGCAGTATCGCGACGCCGGTCTCCTCGAGCAGGCGCTCACAGAATACCTCGCCGGTCTCGATGCCGCGTGCCGCGAGACCGGCGCGGCGCGTCTCGAAGCGCGGAAACAGATAGAAACCGCCGGCGGCGCGATGAAGTTCCGCGCCGACACCCGACAGTGTGAGATAGGCATGTTCCGCCAGCGCGGCGAGGACCTGCCGGCTCCGCTCCAGATAGTCATCCATCTCAGCCCCGGCCTCCAGTGCGGTTACTGCGGCGTATTGGATCGGGGCACTGGTCGAGGTGAAGGTCTCACTGGCCACGGCAGCCATGGCGTCGGCCAGCCAGCCCAGGCTATGCGGGAAGACGAAGAAGCCCAGCCGCCAGCCGCCTGCACCGCACCACTTGCTCAGGCCGTTGCTGATGATGGTGCCTTCCGGGTAGTAGCGTGCCAGGGAGACGTGTCCGCCGGTGTAATGGGTGGCGCTGTAGATCTCGTCGGACAGGGCCAACACCCGATACTTGCGCAGCACCTCGGCGATGGCCTGTAGCTGCCCAGCGTCGTAACACAATCCGGTCGGGTTGCTCGGCGAGTTCAGGATCAGCAGGCGCGGGCGATCCGGATCCCTTGCACACAGTGCGTCGAGCGCCTCGGGTTCCACGCCCAGGCCGGTCTCCGGGCGCGTTCGCAGCCAGTGGATGTGGCGGCCGATGATGCGCGCCTGAGGGGCGTAGGATACCCATGAGGGCGAGGGAATCACCAGGTCCCCGTAGTACGCGAGTTGGACCAGGAACATCAGTTCCTTGGTGCCCGGCCCGACCAGCACATTGTCCGGCGAGTAGTCCAGGCCCTCGCTGCGTCGTACCCAGTCGACGACCGCCTGGCGCAGCGCGGGCAGTCCCTTCACTGACAGGTAGTCCTTCTGGTGGGCGTTGTCGCGCAGGCACTGTTGCACATGGCTTGGCACCGGAAACGGCGACTGTCCCAGTCCGAGGCGGTAGATGCGCTGACCTTGCGCGGCCAGCTGGCGTGAACGTTCATTGATCGCCAGGGTCGCGGAGGGCCCCATACCCCGGATGTTCAGGTTGAGATAGACCTCCGGGGAGCGTGGTTGGCTGATGGGCATGGCGGCGTCCTTGGTGCAGTTGCTTTACTTGCGTACAGTAGAACGGAATTGGCGGGGGATGGGTATATGCGCGGAGGCACGGTGGACGAGGCGCACCCGGTGATCTGGCAGCCGAGCCACGGTCTCGCGCAGTCCAGCCAGATGGCGGCATTCATGCGTCGGCTCGGGATAGCGCAGGCACCGGGTCCCAACGACTATCAGTTGCTGTGGCAATGGTCGGTGGACAACGCGGCCGAATTCTGGACCGCACTGTGGCGCTTTAGCGACGTGATCGCCAGCCGCGAATGGGACCTGGCCCTGCAGTCTCCCGATGCGATGCCGGGTGCGCGTTGGTTTGTCGGCGCGCGGCTCAACTTTGCCGAAAATCTGCTGCGCTTTCGCGATGATCGCCCGGCGATCGTCTTCCGCGGCGAAGACGGCAGCGAACAGCCCCTGAGTTATTGCGAGCTGTTTGCGCAGAGTGCGCGCCTGGCCGCGGCCCTGGATAAGCTGGGCATCGGTCCGGGCGACCGCGTCGCCGCCATAGTGCCCAATATCCCGCAGGCCGTGATCGGGATGCTCGCCAGCACCTGGCTGGGTGCGGTGTGGTCCTCCTGCTCGCCGGATTTCGGCGTCCAGGGCATCCTGGACCGCTTCGGACAGATCGGGCCGAAGCTGTTGATTGCCGCTGACGGCTATCGCTTCAAGGGGGCTTCGATCGACCTGCGCGACAAGGTGCGATCGGTGCATGCCGGTCTTCCGGCGGGTTGTGGACCCGTGCTATTGATCCCCTGGCAGGGGACCGGGCCGCTGAGCGATGCGCTGGACTGGGACAGTCTGCTGAACAACGATCTGCCGCTGCCGCCCTTCGCCCAGCTGCCGTTCGATCATCCGCTGTATATCTTGTTCTCCTCGGGCACCACGGGCAAACCGAAATGCATCGTGCATGGCGCCGGCGGGACGCTGCTGCAGCATCTCAAAGAGCATCGGCTACACTGCGACCTGCGGCGCGAGGATCGCCTGTTCTACTTCACCACCTGCGGCTGGATGATGTGGAACTGGCTCGTGTCTGGCCTGGCCAGCGGCGCCACCCTTGTGCTGTTCGACGGCAACCCGCTGCATCCTGCGCCGGACAGCCTGTGGCGCATGGCCGATGCGCTAGGTGTGTCGGTGTTCGGTACCAGCGCGAAATACCTCTCGGCACAGGAAAAGGCCGGTGTCGTCACGGCCGGCCACCTGGCCCTCGACGCGCTGCGCCTGGTGCTGTCGACGGGTTCGCCGTTGGCGCCCGAGTCGTTCGACTATCTGTCGCGCGATATCAAGCCGGGGGTGCAGATCAGCTCGATCGCCGGCGGCACAGACATTGTGTCGTGTTTCGCCCTGGGCAACCCGCTGCTGCCGGTGCGCCGTGGTGAGCTTCAGTGCCGTGGCCTGGGTATGGCGGTCGACGTGTTCGACAGTGCGGGCCACAGCCTGCGCAATGCGCCGGGCGAACTGGTCTGCACGCGGCCGTTCCCCAGCATGCCGGTCGGATTCTGGGGCGACCCCGACGGTAGTCGTTACCGCAGCGCCTACTTCGAGCGCTTCCCCGGTGTCTGGACGCATGGCGACTGGACGGTATTGACCGAACACGGTGGGCTGTCTATCGAGGGTCGCTCCGACGCGGTGCTCAATCCCGGCGGCGTGCGCATCGGCACCGCCGAGATCTACCGGCAGGTGGAGCGCCTGCCGCAGATCCGTGAGAGTATCTGTGTCGGTCAGCACTGGGACGACGACGTGCGCGTGGTTTTGTTCGTCGTCTTGGTCGGGGACGCACTGCTCGATGACAGGCTGCGCGATGCCATCTGCATGGCGCTGCGTGAAAATGCCAGTCCACGACATGTGCCGGCCAAGATCCTGCAGGTCAAAGATATCCCGCGTACACGCAGCGGCAAGATCTCCGAGCTGGCGGTGCGCGATACCATAGAGCACCGCGCGGTGGCCAACACCGAGGCGTTGCTCAACCCCGAGGCCTTGGCCGAATACGCCGACCGCCCAGAGCTTAACGAGTGAATACGCGGCGGGGGCGCCCGAGTCGCCTTGCCCCGGAGAAATCGGCGCGATTCGCGTCGATCACTGCATCTGCCGCGCTATCATGTGCGGCCGATAAGCCCTGGACCGATCGATGAAGGCCCTTGAGATCCACAATCTTCGCAAGACCTATCACCACGGCCCGGAGGCACTCTGCGGCATCGATCTGGCCGTCGACGAGGGCGATTTCTTCGCCCTGCTGGGGCCCAACGGTGCCGGCAAGTCGACCGCGATCGGCATCATCAGTTCGCTGGTGAATAAGAGCGATGGCCAAGTCAGGGTGTTCGGTCATGATCTCGACCGCGAGCCGTCGGCGGTAAAATCCTGCATCGGCCTGGTGCCGCAGGAGTTCAATTTCAACCAGTTCGAACCCGTCGTCGAAATCTTAGTAAACCAGGCCGGGTACTATGGGATTGCACGCCGAGAGGCCTACCAGCGGGCCGAGGCATCACTGAAGCAGCTTGATCTCTGGGGTAAGCGCAATGCTCAGGCACGGGAGTTGTCGGGCGGGATGAAGCGCCGCCTGATGATCGCCAGGGCGCTGGTGCATCGGCCGCGCCTGTTGATCCTCGACGAGCCCACTGCCGGTGTGGATATAGAGATCCGGCGATCGATGTGGGATTTCCTACGCGAGACCAATGCCGCTGGCACCACCATCATCCTCACCACACACTATCTGGAAGAGGCCGAGAGCCTGTGCCGGAACATTGCGATCATCAACCATGGCCGCATTGCGGAGCGGGCCAGGATGAACGAGCTGTTGCGCCGCCTGCACACCGAGACCTTCGTATTGGACGTGCGTGACGAACTTGCGGCCCTCAATGACATCCCCGGCTTCGCCATCTCACGCATCGACGGTACGACGTTGGAGGTCTCGGTGACGCGCGAGCGTGGTCTGAACGCATTGTTCGTGGCGCTGGCAGAGCGCGATATCGAGGTGCTTAGTCTGCGCAATAAACAGAATCGCCTGGAGCAGCTGTTCATGGACATGGTGCGCACCGGCGTCGAGCTCGGAGACCACGCCGGATGAGAGACATGACGCTCTACTGGGTGGCCTTCAGGACCATCGTCACCAAAGAGATCCTGCGCTTCAGCCGGATATGGGTGCAGACGGTGCTGCCGCCAGCGATCACCATGGCGCTTTATTTCATCATCTTCGGTAAATTGATCGGCGCGCAGATCGGCGATATGGAGGGTTTCCGCTATGTCGATTTTATCGTCCCCGGGCTGATACTGATGTCGGTGATATCGAACAGCTATGCGAACGTGGTGTCGAGTTTTTACAGCAGCAAGTTCCAGCGCAATATCGAAGAGTTGCTGATTGCGCCTTTACCGAATTTTATCATCTTGGCCGGCTATGTCGCCGGCGGGGTGGCGCGCGGGGTCGTGGTCGGCATAGTAGTGACCGCGGTGTCGCTGTTCTTCACCGAGCTCAATGTGCACAGCTATCTGGTGACGCTGGCGGTATTCGTGCTCACCTCGATCCTGTTCGCCACGGCCGGTTTCATCAATGCCGTGTACGCCAACAGCTTCGATGATATTTCGATCGTGCCGACCTTCGTGCTGACACCGTTGACCTATCTTGGCGGTGTGTTCTACTCGATCAGCATGCTTCCCGAATTCTGGCAGCGGGCGTCGCTGGTCAATCCGGTGCTGTACATGGTCAACGCGTTTCGGTACGGCCTGTTGGGCGTGAGCGACATCGCCATGTGGCAGGCGTTCATCATCATCTTCGGTTTCATCCTTGCCCTCGGCAGCTTTGCGATGTGGCTGCTGGCCCGTGGTGTGGGCATCAAGAGCTGATGGGCGCAACCGTCGTTAAGTCGAAGAGGCGTGCGCAGTGGTCCTGGGCGCTGTATGACTGGGCCAACTCCGCATTCGCGACGACGGTGATGGCGGGCTTTTTCCCGGTGTTCTTCAAGTCCTACTGGGCGACCGGGATGTCGGCGACCGAGAGTACCGTGCGTCTGGGCACCGCCAATGCGCTAGCCTCGCTGTTGGTAGTGCTGCTGGCGCCGCTGCTGGGGGTGATCGCTGACCGCAGCGGCCACAAGAAGGGGCTGCTGCTGCTGTTCGCTATGCTGGGTGCGTTGATGAGCGCGGGTCTGTTCCTGGTCGCTGAGGGTTACTGGCTGGTGGCCGCCGGTATGTATGTGCTCGGCGTAATCGGATTCGCCGGCGGAAACGTCACCTACGACGCGATGCTGCTGGATGTCGCCGACAAGAGCGAGCTGGAGCGGGTCTCCGCGCTGGGCTTTGCGATGGGATACCTGGGTGGCGGCCTGCTGTTCGCGGTGAACGTGCTGATGGTGCTCTACCCGGAGGCCTTCGGCCTGGCCGGCAAGTCGGAGGCAGTGCGCCTGGCGTTCCTGATGGTTGCCGTGTGGTGGGCGGTGTTTTCGCTGCCGGTGGTGCTCTTCGTGCACGAGGTCCCGCGTCCGCGGGGGAAGATCTCGACGCGGGGTATGGGCATCGCTCTGCGGGAGCTGCGCGAGACCTGGCGGCTACTGCGGCGCCTGCGCATGGCGTTTCTGTTCCTACTCGCGTACTGGTGCTATATCGACGGGGTAGACACCATCGTTCGCATGGCGGTGGACTATGGCCTGTCGCTCGGTTTCGCCGCCGAGAGCCTGCTGACCGCGTTGTTGATCACGCAGTTTGTCGGCTTTCCGGCAGCGATCGCCTTCGGCTGGATTGGCCATCGCATCGGCGCCAAGCGGGCGATCTGGCTGGCCCTCTTGGTCTATGTGCTGGCGGTGTTCTGG
This sequence comes from Chromatiaceae bacterium, assembly GCA_024639005.1. Classification (GTDB taxonomy): domain Bacteria; phylum Pseudomonadota; class Gammaproteobacteria; order Chromatiales; family Chromatiaceae; genus Thiosocius. The sequence continues at coordinate 6,384 of JAHEJD010000020.1, forward strand.
GCCTGGCGAATGACCGCGAGCTGGGAGTTCTATGGGCTTGCCGTGGTAATCGGACTGGTCCAGGGCGGCATCCAGTCGATGAGCCGTGCCCTGTACGCCCGTCTGATCCCTGCGGAACATGCCGGTCGCCTATTTGGTCTCTACAACATGATGGGAAAGTTTGCGGCCGTGGTCGGCCCACTGCTGGTGGGCTGGGTCGCCGTGCTAACGGACAGTGCGCGCACCGGCATTCTGAGCGTGCTAATCCTGTTCGTGGCCGGCGGCTGGTTGCTGGCCAAGGTGGATGTGGCCGTGGGTGAGCGCGAGGCCAAGGCGGCGGGAGCTTGAATGGCGTATCTATTGGTCGTTTTACTACTGGTTGCGGCGGTGGTACTGCCCCAGTTCTGGGTGCAGCGCGTGCTGGCGCACTACAACCGACAACCCGAGAGGAACTTTCCGGGTACAGGCGGTGAACTGGCGCGCCACCTGTTGACGCGCTTCAATCTCGACGATGTCGGTGTCGAGCGTACCGATATCGGTGATCACTATGACCCTGCGGCGCGCTGCGTGCGCCTCACCCCGGACAAATTCGACGGCAAGACCCTTACAGCCATCACCGTTGCCGCGCACGAGTGTGGCCACGCGCTACAGCACGCCGGTGCTGAACCGCTGTTTGCGCTGCGCTCGCGTCTCGCCGCCTCTTCGGTCTGGGCAGCGCGCGTCGGTTCCTTTCTGCTGTTCGCCGCACCGCTGCTGGCGCTGCTGGCGCGTGCGCCGTCGCCGGCCCTGGTGAGCGTACTCGGTGCTTTCCTGATCATGGGCTTCGGTGTGGTCGTCCAGCTTGTCACCCTACCTGTCGAGCTGGATGCCAGTTTTCGCAAGGCACTCCCGGTGCTGGAGGCAGGATACCTGGAGGCGGAGCAGGTCCCCGCGGCACGCCGCATCCTGCGCGCAGCGGCCTGGACCTATGTCGCCGCGTCACTGGCCAGTCTCCTGAACTTCTGGCGCTGGTTGACGGTGCTGAGGCGCTAAAACGCCGCGTCGGTTACGGCCTGCCCGCCAATTTTTTTGCCCTGACGATCTTCCTGTCTTCGTCAAAAGACTGACGGCTCGGCCAGAGCCTTTCTTAAGTCTCTGAAAATACAAAAATAATTTTGGCTTTCTTGCGTGGCACAGGGTTTGCAGACCCAGGTGCAGCACGGTTGCGGCCGTCGACATCGGTAGCAGGGCAGGGGATGACATCCATGGCAGACGAGAAAGACATTGCAGATGACGTGCCGGGCGGCGGCAAAAAGAAACTGATCATTATTATTGCCGCCGGGGTATTGCTGCTCACCCTCGGCGCCGGCGCCGCTGCCTATTTTGTCCTCGGCGGCACCGAGCAGGCGGGTGTCGAGGGCGACGCGGACGCAACCGAAGTGGCTGAGATTGAAGAGGGCGATCCGGTCTATCTCAAACTCGATCCGACCTTCGTGGTCAATCTGCCGCCGGGCGGTCCGGCGAAGATGCTGCAGGTCGCCATCCAGGTCATGACCTACAACCCGAACGTGGCCGATACCCTACAGGCTAATGATCCGATGATTCGCCACCACCTGCTGAATCTGCTCGAGCAGCAGCAGGCGGCCGATCTGATGACCCTGCAGGGTAAGGAGAGCCTACAGGCGGCGATCCATGACCTTCTCGGTAACAAGCTGGAGGAGCTCAAGGTGCCCGGTCAGATCAGGGGCGTTTTCTTCACCCAGTTCGTGATGCAATAGCCGTGGCGAACTCAGAGCTTCTCTCGCAGGACGAGATCGACGCGCTGCTGCATGGCGTCGACACCGGCGATGTCGAGACTGGTGGCGACGAAGTCGTGGATCCCGCCGAGGCGCGGCGCTATGACTTCGCCAGCCAGGACCGGATCGTGCGCGGGCGTCTGCCGACGCTGGAGATGATTAATGAGCGCTTCGCGCGCTATTTCCGTACCAGCCTGTTCAATATGCTGCGCCGCGGCGCGGACATCTCGGTCTCAGGCGTACAGATGCTCAAGTTTTCGGAGTTCGTACACAGCCTGTTCGTGCCGACCAGTCTGAACATCACTCGGGTGTCGCCGCTGCGCGGCAAGTCGCTGTGCGTGCTCGATCCCAAGCTGGTGTTCGGCGTGGTCGACAGTTTCTTCGGCGGCAACGGACGTTTTCATACCAAGATCGAGGGGCGGGACTTCACGCCGACCGAGGTGCGCGTCGTCCAGATGCTGCTCGGCATCGCCTTCAAGGACCTCAAGAAGGCCTGGCAGCCGGTGCTGGATGTCGACTTCGAGTACATCTCCTCGGAGGTCAATCCGCAGTTTGCGAATATCGTGTCGCCGTCCGAGGTCGTGGTGGTGACCACATTCAATGTCGACCTCGAGTCCGGCGGCGGCGATTTCTACATCTGCCTGCCCTATTCCATGCTCGAGCCGATCCGCGAGCTACTCGATGCCGGCGTGCAGAGTGACCGCGGCGACCGCGATGAGCGCTGGGAAATGGCGATGCGCGAAGAGGTGATGGGCGCCACGGTCGAGATAAGCAGCATCCTCGGCGAGGCGACCCTGCCGCTGCGCGTGCTCGCCGGTCTGCAGGTGGGCGATGTCATCCCACTCGACGTCAACGAGACCGTCGAGGTATGCGTCGAGGAACTGCCGATCTGCCGTGGTGAGCTGGGTGTCCACAACAACAGTTATGCCGTGAAGGTTTCCGAATGGATCGAGCGCAGCAGCGCACGCCAGCTGCACGACCTGCTGCGGCCACAACAGAAGCGCGCTACCGATATGGTGCCGCAGAAACGGACTACGACGGGACGGGGTACGCCATGAGCGACGAACAGACGAGTGCCGACGAGGCGTTGGCAGACGAGTGGACCACGGCACTGGAAGAGGAGACTTCGGGTGGCGATGTTGACGACGACAGCGCGGCGCAAGCGGCACGCTTCGACGAATTGCAGCCCGGGGGTAAAGACGCCGCATCCGGTGACGTCAAGATCGATGCGATCCTGGATGTGCCGATTACGATTTCGATGGAGATCGGCCGTTCGCGCATTAACATCCGCAACCTGCTTCAGCTCAATCAGGGCTCGGTGGTGGAGCTCGATCGCCTCGCCGGTGAGCCGATGGATGTGCTGGTCAACGGCACGCTGATCGCGCAGGGCGAGGTGGTGGTAGTCAACGAGAAGTTCGGGATCCGCCTGACCGATATCGTCAGTCCGGCAGATCGCGTGAAGAAGCTCAGCGGTTGACGCCTGCCGCCGACGCAAGGCGCCCAGTCCACAAAATCCTCAGGATGCGACAGCGAACATGAACCCTACGGCTCTAATCAGCACCCTGCTGCTCATGTCCGCCGGAGCGGTTGCGGCAGCGCCGGACGAGGCGCCCGCGCAACTGGCGCCCTCGCCGCTGAGTCCGTCGAACCTGATCGATACAGGCCTCGGGCTGTTGGTCGTTCTCGGCCTGATGCTAGGCATGGCCTGGTTGGTGAAGCGCTATGTCCAGCTCCCGGGTATCGGCAAGGGGCAGGTGCAGATCCTCGGCGGTGTCTCCCTGGGCTCGCGCGAGAAGGCGGTATTGCTGTCGGTAGAGGGCAAGAGGCTGCTGGTCGGCGTCGCACCCGGGCGCGTGCAGCCCCTGATGATCCTGCCCGACACCGCCGTGTCGCAGCCCACCTTCGCAGAGCAGCTCGATGTCGCCGCCGCCGCGCCCAACCTCTCGGGTAGCGAGGCATGAAGGCGCTGTTGTTGCTGCTCGGTTTGCTGCTCAGCCAGGCGACCATCGCGGCCCCGGGCATCGATGCAGTGACGGTGACGGCAGGCGCGGACGGTCAGCAGACCTATACGCTGTCGATCCAGGTCCTGTTGATGATGACAGCATTGAGCATGCTGCCGGCAGCGTTGATCCTGATGACCTCTTTCACCCGCATCGTGATCGTGTTGTCCATCCTGCGCCAGGCCTTGGGCACGGCGCAGACACCGTCCAACCAGATCCTGATCGGTCTCGCGCTGTTCCTTACCTTTTTTATCATGGGTCCGGTGCTGAGCGAGGTCTACACGGTCGCCCTGGAACCCTATCTGGCGGATGAGATGTCTACCCAGGCCGCGATCGACGCCGCAAAGATTCCGGTGCGCGAGTTCATGCTGGCACAGACGCGCGACGACGACCTGGCCTTGTTCGCGCGAATCTCCGGTCAGGAGACCTTCGCGCAGGAGGCCGACGTACCGTTCACCCTGCTCATGCCGGCGTTTGCCACCAGTGAGTTGAAGACCGCGTTTCAGATTGGCTTCCTTTTGTTCATTCCTTTCCTGGTGATCGACCTGGTCGTGGCGAGCGTGTTGATGTCGATGGGCATGATGATGCTGTCCCCGCTGATCATCTCCCTGCCGTTCAAGATCATGCTGTTCGTGCTGGTCGATGGCTGGGCGCTGGTAATGGGAACGCTTGCAACCAGTTTCTACGTTTAGGGGTAGGCGAGATGGATGCAGATAGCGTAATGAATATCGGCCGCCAGGCGATGGAGGTCACGATGCTGTTGGCGGCACCGATCCTGCTGGCATCACTGGCGGTAGGTCTGTTGGTCGCGATGTTTCAGGCGGCGACGCAAATCAACGAGATGACCCTGAGCTTCGTACCCAAGCTGATGATTATCGCCGTGGTCATGATGGCGGCCGGCCCCTGGATGATTCGACAGATCACCGGATTCACCACGCGCCTGATCGAAAACGTGCCCTATATGATCGGTTAGCCATGCAGTTCACCGAGGCGCAGCTTAGTCAGTGGCTGGCTGGATTTCTCTGGCCCTTGATGCGCATCGGCGCGATGCTGATGGTGGCGCCGATCTTCAGCGTTCGACAGGTCCCGGTACGCCTTCGGCTGTTGCTGGCGGTGCTGATTACGCTGGTCGTACAACCGGTGCTGCCACCCGCGCCGGTGGTCTCGGTGTTCGGCGCCGATGCCTTGCTGATTGCGCTACAGCAGATCGTGATCGGCGTGGCACTCGGTTTCGTATTGCAGATGGCGTTCAACGCCTTGATCTTCGCCGGCCAGGCAATGGCCTACAGCATGGGCCTGGGCTTTGCCAGCATGATGGACCCGACGAACGGCGTGCAGGTGCCGGTTGTCGCTCAATTCTGGCTAATCCTGGCAATGCTGGCTTTTTTGATGTTGAACGGCCACCTGGTGCTGATCAGCGCCATCGTCGAGACCTTTAGCGTACTGCCAGTCGCCACCGATGGCCTGACCCGCGCGGGTATCTGGGAGCTGGTGTCCTGGGCCTCGCGCATGTTCGCCGCCGGCGTGCTGATGGCGACGCCGGTAATCATCTCGCTGTTGCTGGTCAATATCGGTATGGGCGTAGTCTCCCGCGCCGCGCCGCAGTTGAACATCTTCGCGATCGGTTTCCCGATCACGCTGCTGATGGGCTTCGTCCTGATCTGGATGACCATTCCGCAGGTAATGAACAGCTTTGGCGGCCTGGTGACTGAGGCCTTTGCGCGCTCCGCCCTGGTACTGAGTACGAGATAGCCGAGATGGCGGAGAACCAAGACGGCCAGGAAAAATCCCATGACCCCACCAGTAAACGGGTCATGGATGCACGCAAGAAAGGCCAGGTCCCCCGCTCGCGTGAACTCAACACCATGGCAATCACGCTGCTGGGCGTCGCTTCGCTGATAGCCCTCGGGCCGTCCCTGGCCGACGGTCTGAATCGGCTGTTCGTGGAGCAGTTCGCGGTGCGGCGCAGCGACATCTTCGATACCAACGCGATGCTGGCGCACCTGGTGAAGGCAATAGGTGATGCCCTGTTCATGCTGGTGCCGTTCTTCCTCGTCATGATCGTCGCGGCGGTGCTGTCGTCGGTGGCATTGGGCGGGTTCAATGTCAGTTTCGAGGCGATGCAGCCGAAGCTGTCCAAGCTCGACCCGATCAAGGGAATGAAGCGCATATTCTCGGCCAAGGGACTGATGGAGTTGCTCAAGTCACTGGGTAAATTCGTCCTGATCGCTGCGGCAACCGTGGCACTGCTGCGGCTGTGGGCGGACGAACTGCTGCGCCTGGGCGACCTCAGTGTCGAGCAAGCGCTGGGCGCGGGTATGGACATGGTGGCCTGGTCGTCGCTGATCCTTTCGTCGACGCTGATCGTCATGGCCTTGATCGATGTGCCCTTTCAGCTGTGGCAGTACAAGCGCGACCTGAAGATGACCCAGCAGGAGGTCCGCGACGAACTCAAGGAGACCGAGGGTCGGCCCGAGGTGAAGTCGCATATCCGACAGATGCAGCGCGAGATGGCGCAGCGAAGGATGATGCAGGAGGTGCCGAAGGCCGATGTGATCGTCACCAACCCGACGCACTATGCGGTCGCCCTGCGTTACAACCCAGATGAAACGCAAGCGCCGGTCGTCGTTGCCAAGGGCAAGGATTTTGTGGCTGCCAGTATCCGGGACATCGCTGACGCCCACGCCATCCCGCGCGTCGAGGCACCGGCGCTGGCGCGGGCCGTCTATTTCAACACTGAACTCGGTCAGCAGATACCCGCCGCGCTGTTCCTCGCCGTGGCGCAGCTGCTGGCGTACGTGTTCCAGCTTCGGGCCTATAAGACGGAGGGTGGAGATATCCCGACGCCGCCGCAGGAGTACCCAGTGCCGCAGGAGTATCAACATGATTGAGGTGATCACGCACATCCCGGGCTTCAGAACGTACGCCCGTGGCACAGGTTCGCACGGAGGAAAGCGCTGATGGAAATGGTGATGGGGGCCTTCCGCCAGGTTGGTGCGCGCGGACTTGGGGCGCCGCTGCTCATTCTGATGCTGTTGGCGATGGTGGTGCTGCCGCTGCCGCCGTTTCTGCTCGACCTGTTCTTCACCTTCAATATCGCACTCTCGCTCGTGGTGCTGCTGGTGACGGTGTATGCACTGCGCCCATTGGATTTCACGATGTTCCCGTCTCTGCTGCTGGTGGCGACACTGCTGCGTCTGGCGTTGAACGTCGCGTCGACGCGCGTCGTGCTGCTCGAGGGACACAACGGCGGCGATGCAGCCGGCAAGGTGATCGAGGCATTCGGCGAGTTCGTGGTCGGTGGCAACTACGCGGTGGGCCTGGTGGTCTTCGCGATCCTGGTGATCATCAACTTTGTCGTGGTGACCAAGGGCGCGGGGCGGGTGTCCGAGGTCTCCGCGCGCTTCACCCTGGATGCAATGCCGGGCAAGCAGATGGCGATCGACGCCGATCTGAACTCCGGGCTGATCGACCAGACCGAGGCGCGCCTGCGCCGCGAGGAAGTGGGGCGCGAGGCCGATTTCTACGGCGCGATGGATGGCGCCTCGAAGTTCGTGCGCGGTGATGCCGTCGCCGGCATTCTGATCCTGATCATCAACATCATCGGCGGCCTGGCGATCGGCATGGGGCAGCATGATCTGGACTTCGGCACGGCGATGCGATTCTACGCGCTGTTGACCATCGGTGACGGCCTGGTCGCTCAGCTGCCGTCGCTGCTGCTGTCGACCTCAGCGGCGATTATCGTGACCCGCGTCTCGCGCGCCGAGGATCTCGGCAGCCAGGTCTCCACCCAGCTGCTCCACAATCCGCGGGCGCTGGCGATTACCGCAGCGATCTTGCTGATGCTGGGCATGATCCCGGGGATGCCGAATCTGGTCTTTCTCCTGCTCGGAAGTGCGGTGGGCGGCACGGCCTACCTGATCGCCAGGCGTGAGAGCGAACCGGCGGCCGCGGCCGAGAGCGCGCCGCCGCAGGCCACACCGGAGGACGTCGGCGAAGTGCGGGAACTCACCTGGCAGGACGTCCAGCCAGTCGACGTGATCGGACTCGAGGTCGGTTATCGCCTGATCCCGCTGGTCGACCGGGAGCAGGGTGGGCAGCTGATGACGCGCATCAAGGGTGTGCGCAAGAAGCTCTCGCAGGAGCTGGGCTTCCTGGTGCAATCGGTGCACATTCGCGACAACCTGGACCTGGCGCCGAACGCCTATCGCATCACCCTCAACGGCGTCCCCGTCGGCGAGGCCGAGGTGTTCGTCGATCGCGACCTGGCGATCAATCCCGGTAAGGTGTTTGGCGAACTCAAGGGGACCCCGACCACCGATCCGGCGTTCGGCCTGCAGGCAGTCTGGATCGATGCGGCACAGCGCGATCAGGCACAGACCCTGGGTTACACCGTGGTGGATGCGAGCACGGTAGTGGCGACCCATCTGAGCGAACTGCTGCAGTCGCATGCGCATGAGTTGCTCGGTCATGACGAAGTGCAGCAGCTGCTCGACAACCTGGCGCAGATCGCGCCAAAGCTGGTCGAGGATCTGGTACCCAAGCTGCTGCCGCTGGCGGTGGTCCTGCGCGTCCTGCAGAACCTGTTGCAGGAGGGCGTGCCGATCCGTGATTTGCGCACGATCGCCGAAACGCTGGCGGAGCAGGCCACCAAAAGTCAAGATGCCGGCGCTTTGACGGCCGCGGTCAGGGTCGCACTGTCTCGCTCTATAGTCCAGCAAGCCATTGGTGCAAAAGGAGAAATTCCTGTGATCGTGCTCGAGCCCGGATTGGAACGGCTCTTGCAGCAGACCTTGGTGAACGCAGGAGAGGACGGTGCCGGCGTCGAGCCAGGGATGCTCGAACAGCTACAGGGCGCCATGCAGGACACCGCTCGCCAACAGGAGCTCAGTGGCGAAGAGAGTGTCCTGCTGGTGGCCGCGGCGATTCGTCCCTGGATGGCCAAGTTCGCGCGTCACAGTGTGCCGGGTATGCGCGTCCTCTCCTACAACGAGATCCCCGATAACCGCCAGATCAAGGTGATCAGCACTATCGGCCGGAATCCGACAGAGGCCTAGGGACCGTGATGCGGTCCGGCAACGAGTGAGGACCGCTGGACATGAAGATAAAGCGTTTTGTTGCGCAGGATATGCGGCAGGCCCTGCGCATGGTACGCGAGGCGCTCGGGGAAGACGCCGTCATACTCTCCAACAAATCGATCGACGGTGGCGTGGAGCTGACGGCCGCCGTGGATCTGGTCGACGACGACAGCGCCGACGTCGTCGATCAACGCATCCCCTCGCGGCAGCCGGTTGCCGCAAAGGCGACCAAAGCTGCCGCCGACAAGCCGGCGGCAGTGCCCGAAGATGCGCTGGCCGACATGCGGCGCGAGATGCAGAACCTGCGTCGCTGGATGCAGGCCGAATTGAGCGGCCTGAGCTGGTATGACCTGGGGCAGCGCGCGCCGCACTCGCAGGCGCTGCTCGGCCGATTGATGGCGCTCGGGCTGGATGCCGAGCTGGCGCGCCGTCTGTCGGAGCGAGTCAGCGGTACCGAAGAACTGGAACAGGCCTGGCGCGAGGCGCTTTATCTGCTCGCCGGCGAGGTTCGCCTGTGCGAGTCAGAGATCCTGGAGCAGGGCGGGATAGTGGCGCTGGTCGGGCCCACCGGGGTCGGCAAGACCACCACGATCGCGAAGATGGCGGCACGCTTTGCGCTGCGCCACGGCCACCGTAACGTGGCCCTGATCACGACTGACGACTTCCGCATCGGCGCGCGGGATCAGCTGCAGACCTACGCCCGTATCCTCAATGTGCCGGTGCGCACCGCGACCGATGCGAATGAAATGCGCGAGGCCTTGAACCTGCTCGGCGACCGCCGTCTGATCCTGGTCGATACTGCCGGCATGGCGGCGGCTCACGAGCGCATCGTCGACCAGCGCGACATCCTCGCCACGGCCGGGGCCGGCCTGACCACCCTGTTGACCTTGTCGGCGACCACCGAGGCGGCCGCGGTGCAACGCGCGCTGCGCCTGTTCGCCGACTTCCGCCCAAGTGCCTGCGTACTCACCAAGCTGGACGAGGCCGCCAGTCTCGGCAGTCTGCTGTCGGCGCTGATCCAGGCAGGCCTTCCGACCGCATTCGTCACCGACGGGCAGCGCGTGCCCGAAGACCTGCAGGTGGCCAGGGCACATCCGCTGGTGACGCGTGCGGCTGAACTGCTGGCCGAGAACCCCACGGCGCTCGACACCGGTTACCTGGCCCTCGCACTTGGCGGAGCACAGCAACATGCTAATGCCTGACGGTCAGTTCGATCAGGCCAGCGGGCTGCGTGAAATGATCAACCCACGGCCGATCCGGGCGATCGCGGTGACCGGCGGCAAGGGTGGTGTCGGCAAGACCAATGTCTCGGTCAACCTCGGCGTGGCCGCGGCCGAGATGGGACAGAAGGTACTGTTGCTGGATGCCGACCTCGGCCTGGCCAATATCGACGTCGTCCTCGGCCTGCATCCTCAGTTTGACCTGTCGCATGTGATGCGTGGCGAGCGCGCCCTCGAAGAGGTGCTGATCGAGGGGCCGTTCGGACTCAAGGTGATCCCCGGGGCCTCGGGGGTGCAGGCGCTGGCCGAGCTCAGCCCGGCCGAGCATACCGGGCTGATACGCGCATTCAGTGAAGTCGCCTGCGATACCGATCTGCTGATCGTCGACACCGCCGCTGGCATCTCCGACACAGTGCTGAGTTTCTCACGCGCGGCGCACGAGATAGTCGTTGTGGTGTGTGACGAACCGGCGTCGATCACCGATGCCTACGCAATCATTAAGCTGCTCAACCGAGATCATGGGCACCAGCGTTTCCGCATCCTCGCGAACATGGTGCGCAGCGCCCAAGAAGGGCGCGAACTCTACAACAAGATGTGCCGCGTAACCGATCGTTACCTCGATGTGACCATCGGATTCATGGGTGCTGTGCCCTTCGATGACAGCCTGCGCAAGGCTGTCCGGACGCAGCGGCCCGTCGTGCAGGCGTTCCCGCGCAGTCGGGTCGCCCAAGTGTTCCGCAACCTGGCGAAAAAGATAGAGACATGGCCGCAGCCCAGTGGGGCCAACGGCCAGGTGCAGTTCTTCGTCGAACGCCTGATCAAATATTCCAGTGACTATGGGGAGATGGTGCTGTGAGCAATCTTGCAACTTATGGAGCGACACCGGAGCAGGGTTTTGATGACCTGGTAACGCGGCATGCGCCGCTGGTCAAACGAATCGCCTACCACCTGATGAATCGCCTGCCGCCTTCGGTGCAGGCCGAGGACCTGATCCAAGCCGGGATGATCGGTCTCATCGAGGCCAGCCGCAACTACGACCCAAGCCAGGGGGCCAGCTTCGAGACCTATGCGGGGATACGTATTCGCGGCGCCATGCTCGACGAAATCCGTCGTTCGGACTGGACGCCGCGCTCAGTACACCGCAAGGCGCGCATGGTTGCCGATGCGATGCGCGAGATCGAGAACTCGGAAGGCCGCGACGCACGCGACGTAGAGGTGGCGGAGTCGTTGGGGATGTCGCTGGAAGATTATCACCATGTCCTGCAGGACGCCTCCGGTGCGCGCATCTTCAGCTATGAGGAGCTCAGCGAAGTGGGCGAGGTAGTCCCCACCGAGGGCAGCATGGCTCGACCGCGCAACCTGTTCGAGGACGGTCCGGCACGAGGCCTGGAGAAGAGTCATTTCCGCGAGGCGCTGCGCGATGCCATTGCCGGTCTGCCGGAGCGCGAGCGTCTTGTGATCGCCCTCTACTATGACGAGGAACTGAATCTGCGGGAGATCGGACAGGTGCTTGGCGTTAGCGAGTCACGGGTCTGTCAGATCCACAGCCAGGCTGCGCTGCGGCTGCGTTCACGGCTGTCCGAATGGCTGTCGGGTGACGTGCTGTAACGGCGAAAAACAGAAAAAACCGCCTACGGTTTTTCATCGCTGTGCCGATATCCGGAGGTAACCGGTAGCACGGGGCGGATGCGCCTGCCCCTGGATTGACGTTCGGAGGTTGCCTTGAACAAGAGTATGAAAATCCTCATCGTGGATGATTTTTCCACGATGCGTCGGATTATCAAGAACCTGCTGCGTGATCTCGGATTTACCAACACCCAGGAAGCCGACGACGGCACGACCGCGCTACCGATGTTAAAGGACGGCGGTTTTGATTTTCTGATCACGGATTGGAACATGCCCGGTATGCAGGGGCTCGATCTACTCAAGGCCGTGCGTGCGGACGACAAGCTGCACGGGCTCCCGGTCCTGATGGTCACCGCGGAATCCAAGCGGGAACAGATCGTTGAGGCGGCACAGGCCGGTGTCAATGGCTATGTGGTCAAGCCGTTCACCGCCGGGACACTGGAAGAAAAGATCAGCAAGATTTTCGAACGCGCTGCGGCTTAGATTCAGATGCAAGCCGAGATGTCAGACAGCCTGGACGCAGCGCAAGACAATGTCGCGTTGGCCCGAACCCTGGTCGACCACCTCGAGACCGGCAACCAACACGCGGCGATGGCGGTGCTTGCCCAACTGGCCGGTTTCCGTGACAGCGTCTTGTTTCAGCAGGTTGGGCGCCTGGCGCGCGAGCTGCACGACTCGATCAACAGCTTCGTATTGGATGCGGGACTGGAGGATATCGCCCGGCATGAGATGCCCGATGCCGCCCAGCGCCTGCGCTACGTCATCGCGGCCACCGAACAGGCCGCCAATGCGACGCTTAGCGCCGTCGAAGACAGCCTGCCGCTGGCCGATTCGCTGCGCAGCGATGCGCACGACCTCGCAGAAAAATGGGACGGCTTGGATCTCCGGCAGCTCTCGAGCGGGGACTATCGCGACCTCAGCCGTGAGCTCTCGGGATTCCTCGCGGTTACCCAGACCAACACCCAGGCGCTGCACGAAAAGCTGTCCGATGTCCTGATGGCACAGGCCTATCAGGACATCACCGGTCAGATAATCCGCAGAGTGATCGACCTGGTGAACGACGTCGAAGACAAGCTTGTCGAGCTGGTCCGTCTGTCGGGGCAACCGGCGACGGGTGCCCAGCAGCAGGGCGGGACAGTCAAGAATACCGCAGCGCAGGGACCGGTAGTCCCCGGGGTTGATAAGGGCGACTTGGTGAGCGGTCAGGATGACGTCGATGAACTGCTCTCCAGCCTGGGATTCTGACTCATGGGCCTCAATGCAGAAGACGACATCCTGCAGGATTTCCTGGTAGAGGCCGCGGAGATCGTCGAGCAGCTTGGTGAACAGCTGATCGATCTCGAGCAACACGCAGGTGACGCGGAGCTGCTCAACGCCATCTTCCGCGGCTTCCACACCATCAAGGGCGGAGCGGGTTTCCTTGGGATCGATCCGCTGGTCGAGACTTGCCACTGCGCTGAAGACGTATTCAATAGCCTACGCCAGGGCCAACGCGCGCTGACGCCGGATCTGATGGATCCGATCCTACAGGCGCTGGACAAGGTCAACGCGATGATGGATGCGCTGCGCGCCGGCGAATCGGTGGAACCCGCCGATCCAGATTTGCTGCAGCGCCTGACCGAGGCGAACGAGACCGGGCCTGCCGACTGCGATGCCGTCGGCTCGGCACCCGCCGACGACGCCATCGCCGGTTCTGGCGAGGTGGGCACGGCATCTAGCGGTGACGAGATTACCGAGGAAGAGTTCGACGCCCTTCTGGATGCCCTGCACGGCAACGGTCGGGCGGTTGCAGGCGCGGCGTCCGGGGCATCCGGCGCAGGGGATGAAATGAGCGACGACGAGTTCGAGACGTTGCTCGACGACCTGCATGGCAAGGGCAGGCATCGGGGCAATCCGGCCGAGGTCGCGTCCGCGACGGCATCCGCGGCCGGCGAGGCCAGCCCGGACACGGGTGACAAGGCGGGAGATCCATCGCGCATTGCGGCCAAGAGCGCTCAGGGCGAGACCACCGTGCGCGTCGACACCCAGCGGCTCGACAACATCATGAACCTGGTGGGCGAGCTGGTGCTAGTTCGCAATCGCCTGTCGACGCTGCGATCGACGCTTGCGAATGACGAACTGGCAACCGCGATCGCGAATCTCGACGTGGTCACCGCCGACCTGCAGCTCGCGGTGATGAAGACCCGTATGCAGCCGGTGAAGAAGGTGTTCGGGCGTTTCCCGCGCGTGGTACGCGATCTTGCGCGCAATCTGAATAAGGAGGTCGATCTGGTCCTCCAGGGCGAAGATACCGACCTCGACAAGAACCTGGTGGAGGCCTTGGCCGACCCGTTGGTACACCTGGTACGCAATGCCATCGATCATGGCATAGAGGCACCCGAACAACGTGAGCGGCTCGGTAAGCCGCGGCGTGGCAAGGTGGTACTTTCGGCGGCGCAGCAAGGCGATCATATTCTGCTGTCCATCGATGACGACGGCAGGGGAATGGATGCCGAGATCCTGCGCAGCAAGGCGGTCGAAAAGCAGGTGATGGACGAGGATGCTGCGGCGCGCCTGGATCCCAAAGGTTGTTACAACCTGATCTTTCATCCCGGATTCTCGACCAAGGAAGAGATCTCCGACGTATCAGGGCGGGGCGTCGGAATGGACGTCGTCAAGACCCGCATCGCGCAGATCGACGGCACGGTCGAGATCGATTCCGAGCCAGGGCGTGGCAGCAGGATTACCATCAAGCTACCGCTGACGCTGGCGATCCTGCCGACTCTAATGGTGATCCTCGGCCAGCAGCCGTTCGCGCTGCCGCTGGCCAGCGTCGTCGAGATCTTCAATCTCGACCCAACGCGCACCAATACCGTCGACGGCCAGTTGACCGTCCGCCTGCGCGATCGTGCACTGCCGCTCTTTTATCTGCGCGACTGGTTGGTTCCCGGAACTGCCGGTGACCATGCCGGGGGCCATCAGGGTCATGTCGTCGTGGTCAACGTCGGCGGCATTCAGGTTGGCCTGGTTGTGGATTTCCTGGTTGGTCAGGAGGAGGTGGTCATCAAGCCGCTTGGCGCACTGCTGCAGGGTCTGGAGGGTATGGCCGGCGCCACGATCACCGGTGATGGCAAGATTGCCTTGATCCTCGATGTCCCGGGTCTGATGCGCAAGTATGCGCGCCGCCACTGAGCAATAGAGGAGGCAGGACGGGTCGACACAGTCCTGGAATAAGATGGCGGAAAAGGTCCGGGTTCTGATAGTTGACGATTCGTCCTTCTTTCGTGGTCGCATACGCCGTGAGCTCGAACAGAGCGGCGAGATCGAGATCGCGGGGGAGGCCGGTAATGGTCGCGAGGCAGTCGACGCGGCCGCTGCGCTGCGCCCGGATTTGATCACCATGGACGTCGCCATGCCGGTGATGGACGGCATCGCCGCGGTACGCGAGATCATGGTGCGGCGACCGACCGATATCATTATGTTCTCGGCGCTGACCCGTGATGGCGCAAGCGCCACGTTGGAGGCGCTCGAGGCCGGCGCCGTCGATTTCATGCCGAAACTTCGCGGCAGTGACCGCGCGGCCAGCACGAGTGTCGGCGAAAACCTGCGTCACCGCGTAATCAGTATTGCCCGCAGCAGGTCCGGTCGCTATGCCGCGAAACCGCGTGTCGCACCGAGCCCGCGCGCCCGCAGACCTCGGCAGTCGGCTCGGGTGCAGCTGGTCGTTATCGGCGCCTCGACTGGAGGTCCAGTAGCCGTTCAACGCGTCCTCGCTGCATTGTCCGCCGATTACCCCCATCCGGTGCTAGTGGCGGTGCATATGCCGGCGGAGTTCACAGCCACCTTTGCCGATCGTCTGGACGCGATGTGTCCAATTCGGGTCCGGCATGCCGCCGATGGCGATGCGCTGATGGGCGGTCAGGTACTGATCGCGCCAGGCGGTATGCAGACCCTGGTCGAGCGACGCGGCGGCGTTCTCAGGGTGCGGGTGATGCCGGGCAGTGAGCAATTGTACAAGCCCAGCGTCGACATCCTGTTTGGCTCGGCTGCGCGTGTACTGCAAGACGCCGTGCAGGCGGTCGTGCTGACCGGCATGGGCGCCGACGGCACCGAAGGCGCCCGCCTGCTCAAACACAGCGGTGCTGGAGTCTGGAGCCAGGACGAGGCAAGTTGCGTGGTCTACGGCATGCCCTTCTCCGTCGTCAAGGCTGGTTACAGCGATCGCGTCATCCCGCTGGACGCAATCGGTTCGGCACTCGGCGAGCTGACTGAGCCTGGAAATCTCACCAGCCGGCCAACGGCTGACGGGTAAGTTTAGGCGTATGGATCTCCTCAGTTTCATCGGTGTCGCCATTGCCTTCGCTGCCATCCTCGGCGGTAACTGGCTCGAGGGCGGTCATCTGGAGACGCTGGCCAATGGTCCCGCGATGGTCATCGTGCTGGGCGGCACCGTCGGGGCCGTGCTGCTGCAGACGCCGATGCAGGTGTTCCTGCGTACTATGCGCATGTTGGGGATGGTCTTCATGCCGCCGAGCCACTCGCTGGATACCACCGTCAACAAGCTGGTCAAGTGGAGCAAGGTTGCGCGCAAGGATGGCCTGTTGGGTCTCGAGGCCGTCGTCAAGGGAGAGTCCGATCTGTTCGTGCGCAAGGGCATGCAACTGTTGGTCGACGGCAGCGAGCCGGACGATATCCGCCACACCCTGGAGGTAGAACTGGACAGTCGCGAGCGATTCGACCTGCAGGCCAGCAAGGTGCTCGAGGCGATGGGCGGTTATTCACCGACCATCGGCATCATCGGCGCGGTGATGGGGCTGATCCATGTGATGCAGAATCTCTCTGATCCGTCGAAGCTCGGCAGCGGCATCGCCACCGCATTCGTCGCGACTATCTATGGCGTCGGCCTTGCCAACCTTTTCCTGCTGCCCATGGCCAACAAGCTCAAGGCCTATGTGCTGCAAGAGACCCACTATCGCGAGTTGGTGATCGAGGGCCTGGTCGCGATCTCTGAAGGCGAGAACCCGCGGCAGATCGAGAGTCGCCTGCAGGGCTTTTTACGTTGAGGTAAAGGATGGCGAGACGACGTCGACACGAGGAAGAACACGAGAACCTGGAACGCTGGCTGGTCTCGTATGCCGATTTCGTTACCCTATTGTTTGCCTTTTTCGTGGTGATGTATGCCGTCTCGTCGGTCAACGAAGGCAAGTATCGGGTGTTGTCAGAGACGCTGAATTCGGTCTTCGCCGAGGTGCAGCGCAGTGAGGATCCCATCCAGGTCGGCGAGCCGACCCGCGATGTGGTCGCGCTGCCGGACGGCCCGCTGGCGCCGCCCCAGGGCATAGCCGGTCCAGGGGATGCGGCAACCCAGGGCGCTGCCTCGGGTCTCGGTGAGCGCTTCAAAGAGGATGGCGCAGCGCTGCGGGTGGCAGATGAGATCGCGATTTCGCTGCAGGAGTACATGGACAACGATCTGCTGCGTATCAACCAGGTCGGTGACCGTATCGAGATCGAGATGAAGGAGCGCATGCTGTTCAGCTCCGGCGAGGCGCGTCTGTCGCGCGACGCGCTGCGGGCCCTGCGTGAGATCGCCAAGACCCTGTCACGCCTCCCGAGTCATCTGCAGGTCGAAGGGCATACCGATAACGTTCCCATCAAGACGGCGGCATACCCCTCGAACTGGGAGTTGTCCGCCGCGCGCGCGGCCAGTGTCGTGCACTTTCTGGCACGCGCCGGGATCGAGCCCTGGCGTATGGCCGCGGTCGGACTGGGCGAACACCGGCCGATCGCCGAGAACGGCGACGCTGAGGGCCGTGCGGCCAACCGCCGTGTCACCATCGTGGTCCTTACCGGCCAGCGTGAGTCCGAGGCCGTAATTGATCATGATGTCCCCTGGGCCGAAGGGCCGGCATTGCAGCGTCAGTGATCGCCTGGGTGGTGCACGACCCTGATGTCTCTCAAAGATAGGCACGATTAGTGCTAATGATTGTTTAGGTATTTCTCCGCGCCGATGTCTTGACGCGTCGTGGGGAGCAGAGGGGGACAGCGAACGTGAATCATGCGGCGGCGGAAGCCCAGGCGGGTGATACGGTCATCAAGTTTGTGACCTTTCGGCTCAAGGATGAGACCTATGGCATCGACGTCATGCAGGTGCAGGAGGTGCTGCGCATCACGGAGATTGCGCCGGTGCCCGGGGCAGCCGCATTCGTGCTCGGCATCATCAATCTACGCGGCAATGTGGTCACCGTGATCGACACCCGTACCCGCTTTGGTCTGACGACCACCGGGCAAGACGACGCCAGCAGGATCGTGATCATCGAGGCAGAGGACCAGGTGATCGGCATTCTGGTCGACAGCGTCGCGGAGGTCGTTGAACTGCGCGAGTCCGAGATCAGTCCCGCGCCACACACCGGCAACGAGGAGAACTCGCGCTACATCCAGGGTGTTGTCAGTCGCGAGGATGATCTGCTGATCGTGATCGATCTGAACAGACTTCTCAGCGAAGAGGAATGGTCTGAGATGGCGGTGTTGCAGGGCTAGTGAGCGATGGGCGATGAGATCAAACAAACGGACAATATCGGCAGGGTGCTGCCGGTGAATCCCGCGCGTGATACAGGGCCGCGCAAACGGCCGCGCCAGCCGCCCGCCCCTGAGGAGCGCCAAAAACGCAGGCAACCGCCGCCGGACGATCAGGCGCACCGGGTAGATGAATATGTTTGACTTCGATCTGACGCTCGTCGTGGTCGTGTCCGTGTTGCTGTTTGGGGTGGCGGCCTGCATCGGGCTGGCCGTCCTGCTTCGTCGGCTCGCCGAGCAGACCGCCCGAGCGGCGCAGCTGCAGCAGCAGATGACGCTGGTGAGCCAGAGTATCACTGGGCTTACCGCGGGCGCGGTCGGGATGGATCGCCGCATGCGCCGCCTGCAGGCGCGCGAGAAGGTCCTCACGGAGCGCCAGGAGACCTATGACATCCAGCAGGCGGACGATCAGCCCTACGGTCATGCAATTCGCCTGGTGCAGCAGGGCGCAGCCACCAGTCGCCTGATCGAGGAACTGGGTCTCAGCGAGAGCGAGGCCGACCTCATCCTGCGTCTGCACGGTCGGCGCGAAACCGCCTGAAAGACCCTTCGTGAGCGGCCCACGCGGCCCTCAGTCTCTTCTCTGACGCTTGGTTTGCGCGCCGGAAAATGTTACCAATGCCCACCTGAACAATCGACCCTGGGGCGTCCCATGCGATTCAAATCCATTATCGTCGGTCTGACGGCGGCGCTGGCGGTCGGCGCGGGCAATGCGGCACTTGACGACATGTTCAAATCGGCCGGTGATCTGATGAAGACCGTGCCGGGTGCGGCCAGTGGCGCCGGGGCGCTGAGCGACTCGCAGATCAGCGCCGGCCTTAAAGAGGCGCTGAGTGTCGGCGCCGAACGGGCGGTCTCCGTGCTCGGCCGCAGCGGCGGCTTCCTGGATGACGCCAGTGTGCGCATCCCGTTGCCCGGGGGGCTGGACAAGGCGGCCAGCGCGCTGCGTGCGGCCGGTCAGGGGAGTTACGTCGACGAATTCGAGACGACCGTCAATCGCGCCGCGGAGCAGGCCATACCGAAGACCCTGGGGATCGTCGAGCAAACGGTGACCGATATGACCCTGGAGGACGTGCAGGGGATTCTCAATGGCGGTGACGATGCCGCGACCCAGTTCCTGCGCGAACGCGCCGGCGGCTCATTGCGCGAGGCCATACTGCCGATTGTGTCGAGCGCCACCGACCAGGCCGGCGCGACCACGGCCTATAAATCGCTCAAGAGCCAGGCCGACGGCATGCTCGGCGGTCTGGGCGGCCTCGGTGGGCTGATGAACAGTGGCTCGCTCGACCTCGACGGCTATGTCACCGACAAGACGCTGGATGGCCTGTTCGTGAAATTGGCCGCCGAGGAAAAGGCGATTCGCGCAAACCCCATGGCCCGCACCACGGATCTCTTGAAAACGGTATTCGGCAATTAATACGGCAATCTAAGGATTCACACATGGGCACCCTGTTGAAGTGGCTGTTTGGCCTGATCATCGTCCTCGTACTGCTGGTCGCAGCGGCGGTGGTCGTGTTACCGATGGTGGTCGACCCGAATGACTACAAGCCGCAGATCGTAGCCGCGGCCAAGGACAAGCTGGGTCGGGACCTGGTGATCGAGGAGGACCTTAGCCTGTCGGTCTTTCCCTGGTTGGGCCTAGAGACTGGTGGCGTGCGGATTGGCAATGCGTCCGGTTTTAAGGCCGAGTGGTTTGCCGAGATCGACCGACTGGGCCTGAAGGTGAAACTCATGCCGCTGTTGAGCCGCCAGGTGGAGGTCGACAATGTGCTGGTCAAGGGCCTGCGCCTCAACCTGGAAAAAGATGCCAAGGGCAAGACCAACTGGGAGGATCTGGCGGCGCAGCAGGACAAGCCCGCTCCGCCCGATGCCGCCGAGCCGGCGGCCGATCAGGGGCCGCCGATCGCGATCAGTGTGCAGGGAATCGAGATCGAAGATGCCCGGGTCAGCTGGGAGGATCGCCAGAGCGGGCAGCAGTACGTGGTCGACGGGGCGCGCCTGGTGACTGGGGCGCTGGCGCCCGGCGTCGCGGTGCCGATCGAGGCCGCGATGGCCTTCACCAGCAGCAAACCGGCGATGACCCTCAAGGCCAAACTCGATGCCAGCGTTGAGAGCGATGCCGATCTCAAGGCGTTTCGTATCACCGGCCTCGTGCTGGCACTCGACGCGGCGGGTGAGGGGCTGCCGAAAGGCGGCGCCGAGCTGACGCTGAAGACCGACCTCGCGGTCGACACCAAGGCCGATACCCTGCAGCTGGATCAACTCGAGATCAGCGGCCCGGCGCTGGCCGCGCGTGGCGAGCTGGCAGTGACCGCGCTGCAGACCAACCCGGCCGCCAAGGGCAAGCTGAGCATCGCCGAGACCAATCTGAAGACGCTCGCGTCGATGTTTGCCAGCCCGATCGAGACGACCGATCCGGAAGCGATGACCCGCGCCAGCGGCGACCTGGTATTCGCTTACGCCGACGGCGCAGTGAAGCTGGATCCGCTGAAGATCCGCCTGGACGAATCGCAGCTCGATGGGCACCTGCATGTGCTGGACCCGAACGGCCCCGTCGTGCGCACCAAGCTGGCGCTGGATCAGATCGACCTCGACCGCTACATGCCGCCTGCGCAGGACAAGCCGCAGGGGGCAGCGCCGGCGGCGAAGGCGGCCGAGTCCACGCCGCCGCCCGCCGCGGATCCGTTCGCGGCGCTGCGCACTCTGGACTTTGCCGGTGAGTTCACCATCGGCCAGCTCAAGGTCGGCAACGCGCGGATGAGCAATGTCGCCACCAAGGTGGTGTCGAAGAAGGGCGTGCTTACTGTGGATCCCATCGCGGCAAAACTCTACGAGGGCGCGTTCGCCGGTCGCATCGTCGTCGATGCCAGCGGCAAGCAGGCGAAGCTGCAGGCCAAGAATCGCCTGACCAATATCCAGGTGGGGCCGCTGCTCAAGGACGTGGCTGACGAGGAGCGGCTGCTCGGGCGCGGCGAGGTGGAGGTCGATGTGCGCATGGTCGGTCTGAGCGAAAGCGAGATCCGGCGCAGCCTGAACGGCAACGCGCGTTTCGCCTTCAATGACGGTGCCTACAAGGGGGTGAATATCGCCCAACTGATCCGCGATGCCAGCAGCCGCCTCGGTCTGGGCAGCGACAAGATCGACACCGGTACCCCGGGGCAGACCGATTTTGCAGAGCTGTCCGGGTCGTTCAAGATGACCAATGGGGTGATAGAGAATCGCGACCTGCGGGCCAAGTCGCCGCTGTTGCGCATCGATGGCAAAGGCGAGGTAGACCTGCCCAAGGATACCGTCGACTATCTGATCACTACTAAGTTGGTCGGGTCGCTCGCCGGCCAGGGCGGCAAGGCAAAGGATGAGCTGGCGGGTGTGCCGATACCGGTGCGGGTGTCCGGCCCGCTGACCAAACCCAGTTTCCGCCCCGACCTCGAGGCCGCGCTCAGTGCCAAGGCCAAAGCGGCGATCGAGGAGCAGAAAGTGGAGCTGCAAAACAAGGCGGAAGAGAAGGTGAAAGAGAAACTGGACGGTGTGCTAAAGGGGCTGTTCAACTAGCCGCCTATTTCTCGGCCGTCAGGTAACAGATCCACCCGGCGTCTGCCTCGGCCTCGGTCGCCGGTTTGAAATCGCCGTCCGGCTCGCCGTGCTTGTCCCAACCCTGCCAGTACACTGTTACCCGGCCGAATCCACACTCCGCCAGCAGATCGCGGACCTCCGGAAGCGTCCAGAGGCGCCAATCGTAATCGAATGCGTGCCGCATCTTTGATCCGTCAGGGAAGGCGAAATGGATGTGGCAGATCAGGTGGTGGGTGATGGGGTTGAAGGCAGCCTGTTCCCAAATATAGGTAAAGCCCTCGCCGCCATCGTCTATCTCGCGCTCCTCGACGATCTCCGTGTGGCTGTCGTAGCCGCCATAGGCATCGAGGAAGAAAACGCCGTCGTCCTTCAGCGCGGCGTGGACCCGCTTGAAGTAGCGCGCGAGCGTGGCGCGGTCCTGCAGCAGCCAGTAGCTGAAATTCATCGCGGAGATGATGTCGGGCTGTTCGGTCTCGACCTCGAGCACGTTCTCGCGCAACAGTGTGATGCGCTGACGCTGCTTCTTACTGAGCCGGTTGAGGTTGTTTGCGCGGCCCCACTCGAGCACCTCGGGATCCAGGTCCACCCCGATTGCGCGCCGTTTGTTACCGCGTTTTACCCACTCGCAGCAAACGGTGGCGGTGCCGCAGAAATCCTCGCGGAACACGCGGGCACGTCGCTTGCGCAGACTTTTGAAGGTATCTTCAACAAAATCGATCTCGGCCTCGGCACACTGCACCGAGAGTTCGTAGAGCTGATGTCGGTCTGCCGTCGAGGCAATACTGGGTCTGGATTTCTTGCGACGCTTGGCCTTCTTTGTCATCGCGATTACTTCTCCGTTACTGTCCGGAAGGCTGACTATACTTGAATGCAGCAGCAAAGCCCCGCAGCCGCTACCCGTGCCGCGGCAGGGCCTGGTCTCCCTAAATGAAAGGCGATGCTGCGGGCGGGGCGAATAGCCCGGGTGAAAATCAAATTGGAGGAATCAACATGGGTGTTGCAACGACACTCCAGGACTATCTGGAGAGCCGTGGCATTGCTTACGATGTAGTCGAGCATCCACATACCAACTCTGCGATGCGCGCAGCCGAGGCGGCGCATGTCCCAGGTGATCAAGTGGCCAAACCAGTTCTACTCGGCGATGATCACAGTTATCTCTTGGCGGTAATCCCGGCGACCCACCGGCTCGAGCTGGACCGTCTAAACCAGATGCTGGCGCGCAACCTGGAGATGCTCCCCGAAGATGAGATCGAGGCGACGTTTTCCGACTGTGAACGGGGTGCGATTCCCGCGGTCGGCGAACCCTATGGTGTCGACGTCGTGATCGATCCGGCCTTAATGCACCAGCCCGATGTGTACTTCGAGTCGGGCGACCATGAACATCTGATCCATATGCACGGAGAGGTATTTCGCGGCCTGATGGAACATGCGCCGCGGGCGCATCTCAGCCATCACCTCTGACCCCGGTGAGAGCGGGCGCCCTTATTGCGCCCGCGACCTGTCTGGTTTAACCTCTCGCGCCTCGTTGTTGTGCGATGGGCGGGTTCGTCTCTTGAGCCGGCGCGCAAGCAAGGACCCGGAGAGGTGTCTGAGTGGTTGAAAGAGCACGCCTGGAAAGTGTGTATACGTTAATAGCGTATCGAGGGTTCGAATCCCTCCCTCTCCGCCATTTTGTATCATAAAAACATATAGTTAAGTCCAATTTTTTAGCAAGTATAAAATCCCTCGGTACGGTTTGATTTAGCAAGCTTTCCCAAGCGATTGCCCGCATGATCGATGCAATTCGATTTCATGGAATTGGCCAGGTACTTCGCCATCGCAGCCCACAGTCCACTAGCATCTACGCCAAGGTAGATCTCACTGCACCTCGGGCGTTGGCCATGACTTGGCCCGGAGGTGCGCGATGAACACCCTACGCGAAGCCCTGCAGGAGTGCCTTGATCTGCGTCGCAGCCTGGGCTTCAAGATGCGCGATGCCGGCTTGCTACTGCCCCGGTTCGTCAGCTTCATGGAACAGCGGCAGGCCGTACACATCACCACCCATCTGGCGCTCGAGTGGGCGCAACGTCCATCGGTACAACCCGCAGAATGGGCCAGGCGTCTTTGTTTTGTGCGCGGCTTTGCCCGACACCGCAGTGCCACCGATAACCGAACGGAGGTTCCTCCGGTGGGCCTTTTGCCGCATCGGTCCACTCGAGCAAGACCTTACCTGTACACCGAGCAAGAGGTATAGCAGTTGCTGGATGCGGCACTGGAATTGCCCGTGACCTGGCCGTCGACCACGTTGAGGGGTTTGGCTTTGTTTTCACTGTCGGCGTCGGTCGCACAATAAGGCAGCCGCTCGAGCGTAAGATGAAGGGCTTCTGTGTCGAGGTCCAACAGGACCTTTCCTGCATAGGTTTTGGCAGTCTCCAATCGCTCATGATCGAAGCTGTCGGGTAGCGGCACAGCGAATCCGAAACTTAGTGCATGGATTGAAATGGCAGCCCGCACGCGCTCATCCGTGTTCCTGTCGGATTTCTCGCTTTCCACTTCACAGGCATTATCCGTGCGACGAATGTCAATCGCACGACCTCGCCGACTCGCGGTAAGACCATCTGTCCCCTGCAAGCGTCACCGATGAATTGATTCCGCTGAAGAGTCTCCGGCCTCGATCTTGCGCAAAATAGCGTCCGCCTCTTTTGTCAGGGCCGCGTCGCCGCTTTGTTTTCCCAGGTTCATGGCGCGGCGAAGCCAGTCCTGGGCGTTAGGTTCGGCACGTTGCGCCGCACTGCGGCCAGCGCGAAGCAGGTAGTTGGCCGCGGGCTGTAGGCGGCCGGCTTGCTCGGCGAAGCCGCCCGCGGTCGCGAGCGCGCGCACCATGCCGCGATAGTCGCGCTCGACGCCCCGCAGATCGGCCGCCTCATCCAGCAGACGCAGGGCGCCGTCGATGTCGCCCTCGAGCCCGAGCAGCCTACCTTGCAGTTCCAGGTAATCTGCTCCGGGACCGACGGCCGTATCGCCCAGCATGGCCGCGATGTGTTCGCGAAGTGCTGGCAGTGCCGAAAGGTCGGCGGCGATCAAGCCTGCCACAAAGTGCGCCCTGGATAGGGTGGCGGGATTCGCCTCGCGGTTCTGCAGCAACGCAGACAGCGTGGCCTGTGCCCGCTCGAGATGGCCTGCCCGGTAGTGAATTGTGCCGATGAGGAGCTGCAGCGCCGGGTCGACAGGGAGCCCGCGTCGCCTGCGCTCGGCGTCGGCTAGATCGGTCTGGGTCAGTGCCGCGCTGTAGTCGCCGAGATACGTCCTGCAGAGCGCGAGATTGAAGCGGGCGCCGATGATGCCGACTGGTGTATCTTCGGCCAGCGCCGCTTGCAGGACGGCTTCATAGAGCGTCGCGGCCTGACCGTACCGATGTTGGTCGAAGGCCAAACGGGCCGAGCGATCGAGGGATTCGTGCTCGCTGAGCGGTGCCTGCTCCCGCTCCGCTGTAGCACCACAGCCCCCAAGCATCAGGCCCGCGACCAGCAGGCCGGCCGGAAAGAACGCTTTTGTCACGGGCGAACCTCCTGTGGCGGCAGCCGCCCCCCCGTCGCGGGCGGCGCGCCGTCCCCGCCCAGCAGCCAGCTGCCGCGCAGCTGGCGCAGCAGCCCCTCCAGCTCCGCGAGCGTCTGTTGGGTCATGCCAAGCAGGACCGGGATGTTCGCCGTCGTCTCGCCGATGTCGCGGGTGATCGCGGGTAATTGAGGTGCGGTCCTTCGCAGGTCGGCCATTACCAAATCGAGCGATGCCAGCACTGATTTCACGCTGTCGCTGATCTCCGGCAGGTCCCTGCCCTGGGCATTGATCACTTTCGACAGCGCGGTCACCTGCGAGGCTGCCGCCTGCAATTCCTCGAGGATCGGTGCGAGGCGTGCCACGGCCGCATTGGCGGCGCTCATAAACCCGTCCAGCTCGCTTGCGGTGCGCTCATCACTGAGCAGCCGGCCCATCGCGCCCTCGCCACGTTCGATCCGAGTCGTCATCGTGTTGAGATCTGCAAGCATCAACTGGACATCGCCCTCCGGGTTGGCGAAACGTTCGGTGATGTCGCCCAGCGCTGTCATCGTCCGCTCGGTCTGCTCGAGGATCGGTATGACGCGGCTGCGCACGTCCTCGAGGATCTCGCCGATACTGTCGGTCGGCGCCCGGTCCGGCTTCGCCTCCAGCACGGCATAGTCCCAATCCATCGCTTCGCCGCGGCCACGTGTGATCTCGATATAGCTTTCGCCGGCGACGCCGAAAGTCTTGCGGATGACTGCCTGCGAATCGCGACGCACGAAAGGCGCCATCGAGCCGGTCAGACGCGCCTCTGCGTGAATATTCTGGTCCGGGTCGATCACGATCCGAAGGACCTTGCCGGCCGGTGTGCCGAGCACCTCGATCTTCGCGCCTTCGGCAAGGCCGAACAGACCGTCATCGGGCAGCACCAGGCGCAATGTTTTGCCGGGATCGAACAGCTCGTGCAAGGCTTCGGCCTTGATCAGACCCAACAGCAAGAGCACGAGCGCCACCAGTACGGTCGCGCCCAGCAGCGTGCGGTAGCGGCGGCTCTGGCTTGAGTCTTTCATGCGGTCGCGCCCAGCTGGAGTAGCCGGCTCCCGGCGATCCGGTAGCGCCGGTTCGCGGAAATCCCGCGCTCCTCCAGCAGACTGCGGTTGCTTGTAAACCAGATTACGGCACCGTGGCGATGCCGCACCTGCTGTACCGCATCGATCAGCGGCGCGAATGTTCGGGCCTCCGTGGATTCGATCGGATGCTCCAGAATGACAAGCTGCGGGCGGCCCAGGAAGGCCCGCACGCATGCAGCGCGTCCGAGATCGGACTCCGAGCACTGGTGCGGCAGTAGGGTTGGGATCCCCGGTAGGCCAAAGCCTAAAGCGAGCTCGCTAGCCCATTGGCGCATGATTTCTTCGGCCAGCACGGTGTGATGTCTCAGCGGCAACAACAGGTTCTCCATCACGGATCGGTTCTCCAGCCAGTTCCCACGGCTCATGACCCTGCCAATACTGCCGCGCAACCGGCAGGCTTCGTCTGGACCCAGGTCCGCCCAGGCGACGCCCAGGAAGCGCACCTCGCCACCGCCGGCCAAGCCCAGCAAGGCATCCGCAACGGCTGCGCTTTGCCCAGTCGTGGGCGAAAACACCAGGTGCAGCTCGCCAGCTTGCACGCGCAGGTCGTCCGCAACTGCCAACCCCACCCGGGGCGCAGCGAAGGACAGACCCGAGGTCTCCATGATTGGGTGGCCTGCGGGCGGGTCATCAGATACGCGCATCTACAACACCGCCGATACCGCTATCCCAACCAGTAAGGTTGCCAGCAGGGAGTAGAGGAAGCCACTGGGCAGCGCGCGGCGCACGCCCAGTGCACTCGGATCGACCCTCAATCCAAGCCAGATCGCGATGTATCCGATGATGAAGCCGGTGATGATCGGTTTGACAACCAGCAGGAGATGATCACCCAGGCCCATTTTCGACAACACCGCATCGGCAAACTCCACCGGGGATATCGTGGTGAGGCTAGCGAGCAAAGCGGCGAGATACCCGGACCAAAGTGCCGTATGCAGAAAGATCATCGTGAGCGCGAACAATGCGAGTGCCGTCGCGAAGCAGCGCGGAATGGCGATGTGGTCGGTGGGGTCTATGCCACAAGACTCGAGCATGCGAATCTGTCCGCCGACCTTGAGATGGCCGACCTCGTCAAGCATGACTGAACCACTGCGGCCAATCACTATCAGCGCCGTGACGACGGGCGAGATCTCGCGGATTAGCACCAGTACCAAAAAGTCGCCGACCACTCCCTCCTGTCCTGTCAACTTCGACCAGTACATGATCTGTAGTACCAGACCCAGACCAACGAGCAGGGCGGTCACGATGACCGCGGGTATGGCACGGACACCCGTCAGGTAGAAAAAGCGCTCGAATTCCACGCGCATCGTCCTGCGCCAGTTGCCCGGTCCCAGGCCGCGAGCCAGCGTCGCAGAGAGGTCCCCCGAGAAGAGCAGGGTAGCCGAGGTGGCGTCGATTAGTCGCTGGCCAAACCGGCCCAGCAGGCCTGGGCCATCGGCGGCGGGTCCGCCGGCTGCGGTCAAACGGTGTGCTGGTGGCTTCACAGGCGCCCCCCCAGCAGGTACGTCGAAAACTCCCCTACGCCTTCGAGGTAATGGTGACCGCGCAGCTGAAACAGATAATGATCGCGCAACAGGTCGTAGACAGACTCCGTTGCATGAATCGTCCCTGGCGGAGCGGAATCGGCCATCGCGTAGGCCGTGTGTGCCACCTCACCCCACAGGTTGAATGAACGTCCATCACGATCGACCAGGGTGCCAATCGCCGGTCCCACGTCCATGCCCAGATGGAAAGCCAGGTGGGCATGCTGTTCAGCAAATACGCGCTCGCAAGCGGCCTGCGTGGCCAGCGCAAACTCGGCGAGGCACGCCGTAGCCTGATGGACGTCCGCGGACGGATCGGCGGCAGCGACCACCCGATCAGTAAGAAACTTGAGATAGGTAATGCCGTGTTCGGTGGCTGCCGCATCGATCTGCCCGAGCAGGCGGGCGATGGTCGATTCGCCGGATCGGTCGTCGGCCGATCGTGCCAGCGCCAGCGCGTCGCTGAACCGCAGCGACACGAATGCCAGTTGATCAATGCGCTGTACGCCGTCAGCTCCCACGGTGTCCGCACCATCCGGGAGCTTGGCCGCAAATGCTGTAGCGCGGCGTGCGCCCAGCCCCGCGTCGATGTCCAATTCGCGATCGCGCGGTTCGGCCTGCTGCGCCGGTTCGATATCGTGTGCCTTTGCGTCCCCGGCCGGTGGCATGGCCAGCACCGTGCCAGGCGTAACATTGGCGGCCTGGCGGATTGCCATCAAATTGGCGATCGCCCGGGCAAACCGCTGCACCTGGTTCGACCACTCGCTGCGACGGCCGTCCTCGAGCCAAAGGACGCCGGTCACCTGGCCGTTTACCCTGACGGGCAGGGACAGCAAGGCCTGGCAGCCCAGCGGGGCGAGGTAGCTTCGGTACAGGGATACGAGGCGTTCGTCTTCGCTGGTTGCGACGTCGCTGACGGCGCTTTCTGTCTGCAGCCATTCGAAAAGGCCGGGATGATCTGATCTGTCGAGTGTCGCGCCATGCGTATGGCCCTCCGTCTGCTGGTCGAAGCTGTCGATACAGACCAGGGCGTCGCCCGATGGACGCAGACGCCACAGGCTCGCGCGGCGAACGCCTGCGGATCGCGCCACGGCCTCGGTCACCTCGGCGAGGCTATCGGTCACACCGTCCGCAAACAGCGTCGACTGCGATGCCAGCGTGCCGAAGGCCTCACCCTGCGCGGCTAGCTGCGCCTGGCGTTCCAAGATGGTAATGGCCTCTTGGTCGGCACGCAGCCCCTGGCGGACTACGAGCCCGGCAAGTAGGCTTGCCAGGGCGACGACCGCCAGGCCCATCCCCAGGCTGTCGCGCACATTCTCCGCTACGAAGCCGACGAAATCGTCCTCGGGGACGATCATCAGGATCGACCAGTCGCGCGGCAGCAGATGGTTCAGCGATGACGCCGAGCTGATGTAGCGGCGGTCGCCCATCTCGAAATCGTGGCGACCGTGTCCCTCGACGCGGTAGCGGTCAAACGCGCGGCTAACCACCGGCTCGCCGATGTCATCGACCCGCAGTAACCGCAGCTCGCCGCCGGGACCCTCCGTCACCAATGCCGTCCGCGGGTGTGCAATCACCCGCCCCTCGTCGTCGATGATCAGCGCCAGCCCGGTGTCGCCGATGGCGAGCGTGGCGAGGAACCGACTAAGGCTGTCCAACTCGACGTCGGTGCCGACGACCGCAACAAGTTCCCCGTTGGCATCCACATAGGGCGCCGAAACTGTGATCCCTTCGGCCTTGGTGGTGAAGAAGGGGTAGACATCTGTCCAGAACAGTCCCCTGGCTTCTGCGGCACCGATGAACCACGGACGTCCGCGCGGATCATAGCCATCCCAGGGTGCTTGCACGTCGGACAACACCTCGCCCTTTGCGCCATGGCGCGTTAGCTGCATCACGGGCGCACCGGTGGATCCATCCGGCCTGCGGATCGTCTTGGTCTCCAGGCCGCGCTTTTCACCATCCAGATAACGTCGCACCATAAAAAACTCGCCGGCCGGATTGCCGATGAGCACGCTGGTGAGCTGCGGCGTCTGGTTAAGAATTCCGGTCGCCAACTTCTCGGCGAGATCGAGCCGCACGCTCAACAAGCTTTCGTCTGCAAGCAAGTCCCGGGTAATCCGGACGACTCCCGGGATAGGCCCCAGGTAGGCAGCGATCTCGGTTTCGATGCGGCTTTGCAGGTTGACTATGACGTCTGCGGACAGGGCCAGAGCATCGGCACGCATCACCTTGAAATCGTGGACTGCGTTCCCGATCAGTGCCGCCAGCAGCATTGCGACTGCGGCGATCGGCAGCCAGATGCGCCGGCGCCGGCGTCGTTTGATTGCCTGGGCCTCCTCGAATCCTACTACCAGATGTGCTGTCGCGTGCAAACCTACCAAGAAGCCCTCCGCAGTGGATTCGTGCTGCAGTGTGTTGTTCCCGATCTGCAGAGGCAAAGTAAGCGAACATAGGGCGATCGCTTCGGCACGACCGGGCTCCTGTTCGACTCTGCGCTTCTAAAAAAATACCGCATTTTCGCCACAATAGCAGCGAGCGAGCAGACATCAGGTAAATTCGTTTCGAACGGGCTTGTCTTGACCGGGGAGAGCGGCTGGCAAAGTCGGAGACGTTGGGCCACCCGCTACCCGAAACAGAATCCCCGCGGTTTTGCTGACACAAGTATCGCAGCATCGGTTTTGAACGCTGGTTGCGAGAAACTAAGTTTCGACCGCGGGGCCGTGCGCGTTGGGATGACACCAGCTGGAAAAATGGTGTTCGGCTGTGGTCCAGCCGATATTTCAGAAATAGGCGGGCGGCTTTCAGAAAGCTAGAAGTTGGCTAAATGACCTTAGATTCTTTCCAGGGGATCGCTCAAGCCTACCTTAGCGCGCCCCGGGGAAGGTCAGCTCCGAAGTGTGCCCGGTGATCGTCAGCGCTGTACGTTAGGTGGATTGCTGCATATTGCTTCAAGGAGACTGACTCATGCGAAAGTGTGTTTTTTTATCGCTGCCCGTGACTTTTTTGCTGCGGGCCTCATGCGCCGCTCCGGCCGCCGGCGACAATACGTCTGCACCACAAGAGCTTGGCCGCCTGTCTGACGATGTGGCCGCCCAGCTCGACAAGTTTCTGCAGTCGAATGTCTTCACCAATGGCGCCGATCCAAAGACACATGCACCCGGTTTGATCCTGCTGGTGGGTACGCCGGGTGGCCGCTATCTGCGCGCCGCCGGCGTCGCCAGCCTGGAGAAGCGCACGCCGTTGAAGGTCGACGATCGGCTGGAGATCGGCAGCAACAGCAAATCCTTCACCATTGTACTGTTGCTGCAGCTTCAGGAGGACGGCGTATTGACGCTGGACGATCCCCTAAGCAAGTGGCTGCCCGACTGGGCGGCCAGGATTCCCAACGGCGATCGTGTGATTTTGCGCCATTTGGCACAGCATACGAGCGGCATATGGGATTACGGCGATCCGCTCATCGGCGCGGCGGCCAACGATCCGAAAAAACTTGAGCAAGGCTACAGTCCGGAACAGCTGGTGCAGTATGCAATCGACAACGGGGTCCCTGACTTCGCGCCTGGCGAAGTTGAGAAGTTCCTAATAGTGATAAAAAATCTGCGGATTTTCCAAGAGCTAGTGCCTTTAGGGTGCTGGGCGAATAGAGCGCTAATCCAAGGGCAATCCCCTGTCCAGCAGCTGAATGGGTTGAGCCATTGAGAAACGCACCGGAGGCCAACTCTGTCCTAACCGTGGGACGCGAGAGATTCAGCGTTGGTGTGCCGGAGCGTCCGCCCAAAGGCAAAAGGCGCTCGCCTTTAAAACAAACGGAGACTTTTCGATGAATAGTCGGGCAGCCGTTCTTTGCATCATTGCGGCGGTCTATGCCAACGCAGGCCACGCCAAACAGTCTGCAACGGAACCGATGGTGCTGTGTTCCGATGCTTGGCAACAGTCCATCGACGAGGCCGTGGTAACTGGCGACGGTCAAGGCCACGGTCCGGATATCGGGTCCGACGAATGGAAGTCAGTGGTCGAGTTCAAACTCGGTATTCGAGACACGCCGGGCATTCCAGGCCGCGACAGCGACGCCTGGTGCGGCCACATCGATCAGCTCGTGCGCAGTCGCGGCGAGTCTGTCGGGAAAGGCGGGCACATTGACGCATCGGCGCACGAAACAGGGCCTTCGTTTTCCTGTGACAAAGTAAAGGCAGGCGGCATTGAGGCGATGATCTGCGCAGACAAGGATTTGTCGGTGCTTGACCGCAAGCTCGCCGGCGTCTATGCGGCGGCATCCAAGGTGGCCGTAAACGAACACCCCCCGGTCCTCAAGGCGGAGCAACGCGGCTGGCTCAAGGGACGCAACGAGTGCTGGAAGAGTGATGACGAGCGCAAATGTGTCGGGGAGGAGTACGAGCGGCGCATTGCGGAATTGCAGGCAAGGTATCGGCTCGTATCGCATAGCGGTCCGTTCTTTTATGCGTGCGACGGAAACGCCGCCAACGAGGTGGTTGCGACGTTTTTCGAAACCGATCCCGCAACGTTGATTGCCGAACGTGGTGACGGGGTCTCGCTGATGTTCCGGCAGCCCAGCGCAAGCGGGAGTAAGTACCAGGGCCGTAACGAAATCTTCTGGGAACATCAGGGTGAAGTGCTCGTTACCTGGGGCTATCGTGCGCCGCAGATGCGCTGCGATCAAAAGGCACCCTAAGACATGCCGGGGCATACACGAAATCGCGGTGAAGAACGCACCGACGAAGGGAACGATTGTAGGACACAGGCTGGAGCCTCGATCGGGTGCCTCGGCAACCAT
>JAHEJD010000020.1:39244-41545 GCA_024639005.1 Chromatiaceae bacterium
TTCGAGAGGTGCAGATCCGGCCCGACACCGGGTTGAAGGGTGGGTCGAAGTTCATTCGACGGCGTGGGGACACCCGAGGGACCAGGAAAAAGCGCGTAGAAGCGCCGCATACTCTCTCCGAGCCGATCGAAATACCTGAATTGGCAGGCGTTGAAAAGTTTGCTGCCAGCAACGATATTGCAGAGAATAAGACGGGCGCCCGACAAAATTCCAGGAGGTCCCTGGTCTTGCCCTGGGCATTGCGCCCTCGACGCAGGCATTCTCGGA
Organism: Chromatiaceae bacterium; assembly: GCA_024639005.1. Taxonomy (GTDB): domain Bacteria; phylum Pseudomonadota; class Gammaproteobacteria; order Chromatiales; family Chromatiaceae; genus Thiosocius. The sequence continues at coordinate 39,512 of JAHEJD010000020.1, forward strand.
AAAAGTGCGAACCAAACAGGAGGAGTCGATGAACAAGAAAATATCCAACATGCTCGCTGTCGGCATAATGCTGACCTTGACGCTGCCGCTGCCCGCCATCGCCTCAGAAGAGAACCGCGCCAAAAAGCTTTGCAAGTCAAAGATCGAGGACGTCTACGGTGTCAACAATTTTCGCAATGTGTGGAGTGAACGGGAAGGCAACCACAAGTTCAGGATCCATGGCCAGGTTAAAACCCATAATCATAAATACGACTTCAACTGCAAGATCAAGCACGGCAATGTGAAGTCCTACGCCTACGACGGGCCGCACAATCGGCACAGGGACAATGACGATGACAGCAACATCGGAACGGTAGTTGCCGTCGGGGCGGGTCTGGCGATCATTGCTGCACTTGCGGCGTCGCAGGGCGGCGCTGACGATTCGCACGATACGAATCCGAGCCTGCGGGTCAGCAAGTCGGTACTGGAAGACGAATGCCACGACATGCTCCAGTATCGCATCCGCGACGAACACGACTACACGGCTCGCGTGAGTCTCAAGGACGCGAGAATCGAAGGACATGATCTAGTCGGTGATGCCAAGGTGAAGTACGACCGGGAGCATCCGCAATATGCCACCTACACCTGCCACTTCGACAGCCGTGGCCGGATGATGGACAGTCGTTACAATTTGCACTGAGCGGAAAGCCGTCCAAGGAAATCCCAAACAGAGGATGCATAAATCTCTCGCCGCTAGGCGACGATTGCATTTTATGCCTACTCCCTGACGGGAGAAGGTCAAGATGAAGAGATCAAAATCCAAGCGTCCGATGTGAGTGCCCCCTCACCCCAGCCCTCTCCCGGCGGGAGAGCGGGCAAGCGTCCGCATGGCCGATCGATCCGGCTTCTAAGCCTGCATGTCTCACCGATTTCCTGCTGCGGCCCCCGATACCCTCGCCATGACGGGGCGTACTCGTTGCAGGCGGTTCGACGTAGTGTCGACTACGCCTTCACCGCCTTCCACTGCGTGCACCCCGCCATAGCGGCGTCTCGGCGCCCTCGTTACGAAAAACGGTGAGATATGCTGTCTAGCCGTAACCCGAAACCACCGGCTTTAGCCGTTGGAGTTTTCATAGGTATCTTCCGCGTCGACATGGTGCGCTATTCAGCGCCGGGCTCATCGGGGCCGAGCGCCTCGCTAAGGTATAGGACCACGGCCTCGAAAAGTGCCTTGCGCGGGAATGTGCTGCCGGCGCGGTTGCCCGCCCAATACGGCCATCGCTGCTGCAGCGGCAGCGCCACCGCCCAGTGATCCGCATAGGCGTATCCGAGTACGGTACTTGCCGGGATGATCTGGTCGTATGTTGGAATCTGCCCGTCGTGCAGAGGCTCAGCACGCCTCAACCGGCGTTTGGCGAGATACATCAGGCGCGCGATGTCGTCCTCTCGGGCGAGAGCGCCAAGCGAGAAGTAGCGAACATGTGCGGGCAGGCGGTGGCTTGCCAACCAGGCCATCCGCGATCCCTGGCGTAGACTGTTCAGCACATCGCGGTCCCCTGCGGCACAGTGGGCCAGGTCGATTCCGGCCAACATCCCGTAGACATCGGCATAGGCATCGGCCAGCGGCGTGCCGTTGACCGCACCGGCGATGCTGACCACGGCATCGACCCGTTGTGCCCGTGCGGGATATTGCACCAGAAACTCGAGAATGTCCGCCGTACCTTTCGAGTACCCGATCAGCACCAGCTTCTCATCCGCTGCCTCCGGCTCCGCGGCAATGGCCTCTGCGATGAGTGCGGCATTGTATGTCGTACCCGAACGGCTGCTGACCGCCGCGACCCGGATCACATAGCCGAGCTCCGACAGGTGGGCCATGGCCTCCGGGTAGGGCGGTGCGGCGTCGGCTACGCATTCGCCAAAGGCGCCCGGCACGAACAGGATCCGTAAGCGCGGATCATGACTGGGCAGTGGCTGCGGTGTGTCTGGCACCGGCTGTTCATCGGACAGTCGGACCAGGTAGCGTTCGCACTCGTTCCGGGCTTGGGCTGGATCGGC
>JAHEJD010000021.1 GCA_024639005.1 Chromatiaceae bacterium
GAGATGGACACAGTTGTGAAAGCGACATTGGCCGATCAGCGGCAGAAACTCACGGAACCCGCGCTCCAGTTGCTCGCGCGTGAGCGGTCCGAGTCGAAAGCTGCGCACGCCGGGCGAATCGATCAGCTCGCCGCCGCTCTCCAGATCGTACAGCGTGGCCGCCGAGGTCGTATGCCGACCCAGGCCGGTGGCGTCTGAAAGGCCTCCCTCTGGCACTGTCTCGCGAGGGATCAGGGCGTTGACCAGCGAAGACTTGCCCACGCCGGATTGGCCCACCAGTATGCTGGTCTGTCCGCGGAGCCGTCGCCGCAGTGGGTCGAGGCCGTGCTCGGTCTTGGCGCTGATCTGGATGACCGGATAGCCCAGCGGTTCATAGTGCGCAAATCGCGCGCGGAACCCAGCACGCCCGGCCTGGTCCTGCAGATCGGACTTGTTCAGGCAGATCAGCGCGTTGACCCCGATGCGTTCGGCGGCCACCAGATATTGATCGACCAGATACCCGGTCGGTGCGGGCTGCGGCGCGAGTACTACGACCAGCTGCGTGATGTTGGCGGCAATGGCCTTTTCTGCGCCGGAGGGGCCGGGCCGGGTCAATGCCGAGGTGCGTGGCTGCACCGCCACGACCACGCCTGCGTTGTCACCGGTCGGCTGCCAGACGACACAGTCACCGCAGACTACCTCGCCGAGGTTGGCGCGCAGCATCCCTCGGACGGCGCCGCCCTGCTGCGGCCGGATCAACAGATTGCGCCCATGGCGCACTACGATGCGGCCGGCCTGCTGGCTCGCCTCGGCGGGGACGCCGAGGATCTGTTCGGCCTCCGCCTCCGCGCGTTGACGGCGTTTCTCCTGAATCCCTGCGATGCGCGCCTTTTGCTGTTCGCTGAGCCTGCGGCGCGCCATACGCAATCAATTGTCGAACTTGTAGTAGTTGGTGTTCAAGTGGTCGACCAGCAGCTCCAGGTCTTCCGGGAAGAGCTTGGTCCCGAGATTGGCGTCGCACCTGGCAACCTGGGCCTGGAGCGCCGGGAACGAGTTGACCCGGCGATTTTCGCGGGTGTAGACGTCCGTGCCGTGACAGCGCGAGCAGTTTTGCTCGAGATAGGGGCCCGCCTCGAACTCGGCGGCCAACGCGGCCGCTGTCAGTCCAAGCAGGCACGTCGTTAGGGCTATGCGGGCGAATGCAGGCATTCTGCTTACTCCAGGTCAGGTTATGTCGGGATTTTAGATGACAGGTGGGCCACACGCACCGGCGCCGGTGGGTGGCTATGGTAGAAGGCAGAGTAAAGCGGGTCCGGCGTCAGCGTGCTCGCATTGTCCCGGTACATCTTGACCAGCCCATTGATCAGGTGGGTGGGATCGGTCTGCGCCGCTGCAAAGTCATCGGCCTCGAACTCGTGTCGGCGTGACAGGCGAGCCAACAGTGGGCTGACGAAGAGCGTGAACACCGGTAACACCAACATGAACAACACCAGGGCCAGCGCCGGCGACGCATTATCGACCCCCAACCCGCTATAGAACCAGGGCTCCTGCGCCAACCAGCCGAGCAGCCACAATCCGGCAAGTGACAGTGCAGACGACAGCAGCATGCCCTTGGCGATGTGGTGGCGCTTGAAGTGCCCGAGTTCGTGGGCCAGGACCGCTTCGACCTCGTCGGCCTCCAGACCGTCGAGCAGGGTGTCGAAGAAGACGATACGCTTGTTCGCACCGAAGCCTGTGAAGTAGGCATTACCGTGGGCCGACCGGCGCGAGCCGTCCATGACGAACATGCCGTTGCTCCTGAAGCCACAACGCTCCAGCAACTGTTCCAGTCGTATACGCAGCGGTCGATCGTTCAGCGGCTCGAAGCGGTTGAACAGCGGCGCGATCCAGACCGGATAGGCCCAGGTCACGAACAGCGAGAAGCCCATCCACACCAGCCAGGCCCAAAACCACCAGAGATCCCCCGCGCTGGTCATGAGCCACAGGATCACGGCCAGCAGTGGGCCGCCCAATAACAGGGTGAGCAGGACGGCCAGCAATCGATCCTTGATGAATCCGGTTGGTGTATTGCGATTGAAACCGAAACGGGCCTCTATACCGAAGGTGCGCCAGACCGATAGCGGGAGATCGATCAGGCCGCCGATCAGGACGGTGGCAAGGACCAGCACGACACCGCCCCACAAGGGCCCAAGTCCCATCACTGCGACGCGTGCATCCAGCCCGTTGAGCCCGCCGCCAAGGGTCCAGGCAACCACCACCAGTGCGCTCAGCGCGAGATCCCAGCGCTCCACCCCGAGCCGGGCCAGGCTATAGCTGGCGGCCTTTTGATGCTCGGCGGGTGAAATGCGATCGGCAAAGGCCGCAGGGACGCGCTGTGCGTGTGCGACTATGTGCGACGCCTGGCGTGCCGCAAGCCACAGCTGCAGGACCAGTCCCAGCGCAAGCACCGAAAGAAAAACGACGGTAAAACCTTCCATGAAAGGCAGTTTACGTCAGCGCCATCGGGGGAGGGTGTTTTCGGCAGTCATCACGCGGTTTTGGTCCGGGCGGCGCGCGGTCGCCCAGCGTCCTCGCTTAGCCGCTAGAATCACGGTCTGGGCTAAGAACGATGAGAGGTGGACGACGGATGGCGGTTTCGGATGACAATCTGATCTGGATTGACCTGGAAATGACCGGTCTGGACCCGCAAAGCGACCACATCATCGAGATCGCCACGGTGGTCACGGATTCCGAGCTGAACGAGCTGGCCGAGGGTCCGGTGCTGGCGATTCACCAGCCGGATGCGGTACTCGCCGGCATGGACGACTGGAACACCAAACAACACGGCGGCTCGGGCCTGACCGAGCGGGTGCGCGCGAGCACCATCGATACCGCGGCCGCTGAGCGTGCCACCCTGACCTTCCTGGAAGCCTGGGTAGGCAAAGGGGCATCGCCGATGTGTGGCAACTCGATCTGTCAGGATCGGCGTTTCATGGCGCGTCTGATGCCGACGCTAGAGGAGTTCTTTCACTACCGAAATCTGGACGTCTCCACGATCAAAGAACTCAGCCGGCGATGGGCGCCCAGCGTCTATGCAGGATTCTCCAAGGATTCGTCGCATCTTGCGCTGGATGACATCCGTGACTCGATCGCCGAGCTGCGTCACTATCGCGAGCATTTCCTCAAGCCCGAGCCGAGCGAGAAACCGCCAGGACCGCGATAGGCCCGCGGCGAAAACAGGGTGCTATTTCTTGCGAACGCTGCCTGAGCCGTTGATCGCCGTGCGCACGCTGGCGGGCGATCCTTGATAGGACAAGTCGCCGCTGCCGTTGATAGTTGCAGTGAGGGCATCCCTGGCGTGCACTTCCACGTTACCCGAACCATTGATACTGACGGTCGCCGTTGCCGTCTCGAGCGCCGCTGCCCGCAGGTCTCCTGACCCGTTGATGGCCGCCTGAAGCTGCATGACTTGTCCGCGCGCCGAAATGTCGCCTGAGCCGTTGATCGCCAACGCGACGGTGTCGCGCGTGACTCCTTCGATGCGGATGGTGCCCGATCCGCTGTTCTCGGCGCTCGTCAGCACAGGGACCTCGATGGCTATTGTTATCGCCTGGCGGGTTGAGTAGCTTTCCTGCGCGCTAATCTGCACGAAATTGCCCGATCGCTGTGTGAGAATCAACGGCAGCAGGTTGTCATCAGCGGTGATTTCGCACTTGGGCGTCTGTCCTGCGGTGACGGTGACGTTGGCATTGATGTGCAGTCGCAGTTCATCGAAGTCACCCAGATCGCGCTGCTCGCTTGCGCGATTTCCGGATCCCTCGACGATCTCTCCGGACACCACCCTGCCGTCGACGATCACCGTACTGTTTTGCACGATGACGCTGCCGTGGGTGCTGCGTATGGTCTTCCCGTTGATGGTGACAACCGATTCCGCCGGCACCGCACCAGCAGCGAGACTCAACGCGAATGCGACGCTTGGAAATTTCACGGGCGCCACCTCTCTCGACGCGAAAACGGAATCGGGCGAAGCCAGTCAGGCGCAGTTGCTTTGCCCGTCGTTCAGAGTATGTATCCAAAGTGCACAAAGGGGAAACCGTCGCGCATGCGGCAGTTCAGGCGGTCGACGCAGCGCGAGGACGAAGCAGTAGATACTCGAGTGCCTTTCGCTGCAGGCTGGGTGGGAGACTGTAGGCAGGAATTGCGCTGGGGTCATAGTCGACACCATCGGCAATGGCGTTCGCGGCGAGTATGCCGCTGCGCACGGCGGGACCGATACCCTCAGCCATATCACGGGTCGCCAGCCCGGCGGCGTCGCCGATCAGGAAGGCGTTTCCGATCCGGTTGATATCGATGCGATCGCGAAGGTAGTAAGAGTAGCCCTGCGGCGAGAGTTCGAGTGCGTCCGCGATCAGTTCGCGCGTACGCAACATTGCGACGAAGCGATCCCAGTGGGTGCCGACATGCTGGCCCTTGCGCTTGAGTCGTTCGGCGATCGCGCCCACCCCGAGGTTCAGGTAGCCGGCCTTCTTTGGCACGTACCAGCTGTAGCCTGGCAGACCCTTGTCGAAGAACCACAGGTGGCAGCCACCATCCGTCCACTTATACGCGAACTCGTGCTCCAGGGCGACGACCTGTAAGAGTCTGGCGCGCGGATTGGCTGCACGGAACAGCGCGCGATAGACGGCGCAGCTGCTACCCCCGGCACCGATCAGGTAGTCGCATGTGTAGCTGTCGTCGATGACGAATCGGCCGCCGTGCTGAGCGATGTGTTTGACGTTGTGTTGAATAACGGGCGCGCCGGACCGCTGCAACAGCCAGTCGTCAAACTCATAGCGGCGAATGGAATGCTGCGGCGAACGCATCTTGAAGTTGAGCCCGTAGAGATGCACCTGTGTGACATCGAAAGTGAGGAAGCGGTGCGGATAGGCGGTTACGTCCATTTCCAGGTCGGCGACCACTTCCGGAGTGATCCAGCCGGCGCAGAGTTTCAGTCGCGGGAAACTGGCCTTGTCCAGGATCAGGCACTGTATCCCGCGCCGCCGCAGCTGCCAGGCGCAGCTGGAGCCCGCCGGACCTCCGCCAACGATGATGACGTCAAATTCGGTCAATGCGGGTCTCCCGATGGCCAGATCAGCGCGGTTCGATCACCCAATCTTGGCACTCAGCCGGGCACCTTGCTAACTTATCCGCTGTGGGGGACTGGATTATGCTTCTGCAGGCTTGTCTTTGATCCGCAAAGCTCGGTCAGGCGTTGTCTGTTGCAGTACCCTTTCGGTTTCGGAGGCGCACACCGATGAGTGTCTATAACCGGGATTCCGCGAATGCCACGCCGGGGGCTCGAGGCATGATTGGGGACAGGGCTCCCTCGCAGACGAGCCTCATTGGGCGCTCTCTGGCGATAGAGCGCCACCTTCTTCAGTGGGTACTCGCGCAACTCGGACGGGCGCCGCTGTGCTTTGTGCTGTGGGACGGTACCAGGGTGAGCCCAAGTGGCGTCGCGCCAGAATGCGATCTCCATATCAGCGACCGCGGCGCGCTTTGGCGATTGATGAGTCATCCGGAATACCAGTTCCCGGAGATGTACGTGCATGGTCGGGTGGGGTTAGGCGACGATCTGGAGCATGTGCTGCACATCGTGCAGCACGCCCGCCGAAAACTAGACCCCAGCCGCCTCACTCGGCGTCTGCTGTCTGCGCTGTTTCGTCGACGCTCAGGATCGCCGGCCAGGGCCAGAGAGAACATACACAGCCATTACGACCTGGGCAACGACTTCTACAAGCTGTGGCTGGACGAGCAGATGGTCTACACCTGTGCCTACTTCGAGACGCAGGCGACGTCGCTGGAGGAGGCACAGAAAGCGAAAATGGATCGCGTATGCCGCAAACTGCGGCTAAGGTCCGGGGAACGGGTGGTCGAGGCCGGCTGTGGCTGGGGCGCCCTGGCATTGCACATGGCCCGCAACTTTGGCGTAAAGGTGCGCGCCTTCAACATCTCCCGGTCCCAGCTGGAGTTTGCCCGAGAGCGCGCCGCGCGCGAAGGGCTGGACGACGCCGTTGAATTCGTCGAAGGGGATTACCGCGAGATCGGCGGCAACTACGATGCCTTCGTTTCCGTCGGCATGCTCGAGCACGTGGGGCCGCAACACTACCGAGAACTGGGGCGGATAATGGATCGCACCCTACCGGCCAACGGGCGGGGTCTAATTCATACCATCGGTACCGATCGACCTGGACCACTGAATACCTGGATCGAGCGACGTATCTTTCCGGGCGCCTATCCGCCATCTCTCGGAGAGATGATGCCGTTGTTCGGTCCCAATCACTTCTCGATCCTGGACGTAGAGAATCTGCGCCTGCACTATGCGCTGACTCTGCGGCATTGGCTGCAGCGCTTTTATGCGTCGCAGGACAAGGTGCTGGAGATGTTCGATCAGGAGTTCGTGCGCGCCTGGCGGTTCTATCTCGTGTCATCGGAAACGGCCTTTGCGACCGGGCACCTGCAGCTGTTCCAGGTGCTGTTCGCGCGCAAGGGCTGTAACGAGATACCCTGGACGCGCGCCTATCTCGACGATTCGGACTGTCCTTAGACCGCTGAATCTCGGCAGAGACGCTGCCGGATGGGCGCTGCCTGCCGCAACGCTGACAAACTGCCGTCGATTACCGCCGTGCAGGCCTGCGTCGCCGATTTACGTCTTTCGACACCGCAAAAGCGATTGGCCTAATATTTCGCAACGAGATATTGGTTCGATTGAATGGGGGAACATGGATGCAGAAGTTCTTGGAATCAGCGGAGCGTGTTGGGGACCGTATGGGGGAGGCGTTTCACGTCTTTGGTCTGTTTATCATCGGTTTCGCGATCGTGTGGGCAACCCTTATAGAGTTGCTGGTGATATTTGAGCATGGCGGGCCGGGCATCAAGGACATTCTGCTGCTTTTGATCTACCTCGAACTCGCTGCCATGGTCGGCATCTATTTCAAGACCAAAAAACTGCCGGTGCGTTTCTTAGTCTAATCCGTATCGCGATCACGGCCTTGACCCGCGTACTCGCTGTCGACATCAAGGAGATGCCCGACGTGCATATGGTCTCGCTCACGGGATCGATACTTGCACCCTGTCTGGCGGTGCTGGTGTTGCGCTTCGAATCCTCGTCGTTCCCCAACAAGGACGGGGAGGATAGTTGACTGGTCATTGAATCCCTTGCGAGCATCTGTTGCTGACAATGGTCTTGTCGATGTCTCGGTGTCAGCTCGCGAGATATGCCCGCAATGCCGCATGCAATACTCGCTCGGCCTGTCTCGCGATACCCGGTGATCTGCTTTCCCTGTTGCCGGCCACGTTCAATACAGCGGGACGTGCCGCATGAAGCCATTGTGTCGCGGCCTCTGCAGCTGCTGGCTCGAAGGGATCGAGCACCAAGCAGGGCTTCTTGATTTCCTCGGCATGATCGATCGTCAATTGGGTACCGTCGGAACCAGGGTCGGTGGCGAAAATCAGCGTTGCGTCGCTATGCTCGATGTTTTCCCGAGTGCGTGACGCATAGTCATGGCTGTCGGACTCCTTGAATCCGAGTGCTTTGAGACTCGGATTGGGCCCCCGTTCAGTGCGCCAGCCTCGCGGCACATGGCCACCGATGGGGATCCCCAAGCTCTTGCCGACAGCGATAATGCTGCTGTCGGCGCCGGTTTGTCCGCCGCTGATGAGCTTCATGCGCACGTCACTAGGTTAGTATGCTGACGTCTGCTGCAACTAGGCGATGCCGGCTGCCGTTGATCAAGCCCTGCAAATCCCGTTACTAATATCGATCATGATCGCATTTCTCAAAGTCTATGCTATCGCCATCCTGGTGTTCTTTGTGCTGGATATGCTCTGGCTAGGCGTGGTCGCCAGGGGCTTTTACAGGAAACAGATTGGGCACCTGTTGCGCGTGGACGTGAACTGGATAGCCGCGGGAGCCTTTTATCTTGTGTTCTTGGCAGGGGTTGTCACCTTCGTGATCCAGCCGGCAATCGACCGGCAGTCCCTCCAGTACGCTGTGTCCTACGGAGCCCTATTCGGCCTTGTGACCTACGCGGCCTATGACTTGACCAATCTGGCCGTTGCGAAAGATTGGCCGGTCGCTGTGACCTTGGTCGATCTCGCGTGGGGCATGGTGCTGACTGCGACCGTGTCGGGCGCAACCTATCTGATCGCGGAACGATTTCTTGAGCCTGGATAGTGCCACGCACTGGCATTTTTGGTTATCAGAGGCGTTGATGAGCGACTGGCAGCTGTTTCACAAGGGTTGAACCTGTGACACTGCAAGTTACCATCGAAAGCGCTATGCATAGGGATGCGAGGGAGGTCGAGGCATGAAGGCACTCATCACATCACTGGTCCTGATCGTCGGCGCTCAGGCGCAGGGGGCAGGATGGGACCGCACCGAAAATATTGTTCGCATTCATGCCGGCGATGGCATGCCGTTGGCTTTCGTGTTCTATACGGAGAACCGGTGTCGCCCGATGCTTAGTCCCTCATTTGCGATCGGCAACAGCGCGCCGACAGCGCGTATCCGCGTTGATGGCGGCGATATCCATACGCTGCAGAGAATATCGCTGCGGAATTCCAGACTGAGTTACGGACTAAATAACGAGCAGCGGGCGGAGATCGTAGCCGGCTATACGCTGCGGGTTGCAGTTAAGGACGTTGTGAGGCGGTTTGATCTGTCGGGCAGCGGGAAGATGATCAAGGCTGCGGAGGCGGACTGCAGGGAGCGGCTGCTGGACGAAGAGATGCTCCAGTAGTCTGCGACGTCACTCGGTTGTCGATCGAGGCCCGCGGGACTTGGCGAGTTTCCCTTGCGCACTGGATGCGGATTGCGGTCGGATGCGACTAAGGCGCTGATTCAGAGCGCGAATCTATCCAGCGGATAATATCGTCGACGTCTGCCGGATGCCCCACCCCGCGAGACTTCGCCTCGACAAAGGCAGCGCGTGCCGGACCCAGCTGACCCATGTGCAGGTAGGCCATGCCCATGCCGATGAATGAACCGGTGCCGTCATCACCCAGCGTGATAGCGCGCTGAAAGCTTTTTACCGCATCGGCGTAGCGCTGATCGAGCAGCTGCATACCGCCGAGGTGGGCGAATGCCTCATGCGAGTCTGGATGGGATTGGGTCATCGCCTCGTAGACTAACAGCGCCCCCTGGATGTCGCCCGCCGCAGCCAGCTGTTGCCCTTCAGTCAATGCCTTCCCAAGCTGGGCGAACGTCATGTTGGGCCAGCCCAGGGTGACGGCGAGCAGACAGCTCAGCAAGACAATCAGGCGTCGCATCTGATTTTCTCCGGTGGGGTGACTAGAACAGGCGCGCCCGCTTGCGCGGGCACGTGTCCTCACATCTGCGGCTTTGCTACTTCAGGGCGCCCTTGCCGTAGCGCTCCTCGAAGCCCGCACGGACCTTGTCGATCTGGTCCTTGTTCATACCTTCGAAATACCAGGCGTGGCCCTCGATCGGCTTGAAGTACTTGGCCAGCATCGCGTCGGCGAACTGCTCGTTGCCGTCCTTCTTCATTGCGGCTTCCTTGAGTTCAGGAATCCACTTCAGATAGGTGTGCTTGGCTACGTCGTACATACCGTGCCACCAGGTGTAGTCCGGGCCGTTCATCGACGCGCCGTGACGGGCACGGCGACCCTCGTGATGCCAGATCTCCCACCAGGTCCACTCGATCTGGTCATCGAAGGGTGAGGGCGTGATGTAACCATTCTTCTTCAGCTCTCCCATCACGGCGGCGATCGGTCTGGCGAACTTCTCGTTGTAGAGGTCCACCACGTCGTCGAACTGCTTGTAGTGGCCCTCGATCACGCCCTCGCTGTGGCAGGCGGCACAGACCTCCTGCATCTTTTCGCGGCGGTCCTGCCAGGTCAGCACCTCGACGACCTTGGAGCCCTTGGCCTTGTCGCCGACCTTCGGGATCTTGCCGCCCTCCTTGACGTCGAACTCGTCGCCGTTTTCCAGCTTGACCAGGTTGATCTTTTGCGAAATCGGCGGACGTAGGGTCCAGGAGATGCGCTCGCCGACGTTGTGCGTCTTCGGCTGGTCGCCGCCCCGGCTCATGTGGCAGGTGGCGCAGGTCGGCGCGGCCGAATAGTCGACACCGGCGACCCATTTGTCGGACTCGAGGTTCATCTCATCGACCTTCGCGCGGTAGATGATGCCGTGCTTCGATTCGTTGTAGACCTCGATCTGCGGGTGGTCAGGGCCGACGTGGCACTTGCCGCAGGTGTCCGGTGTGCGTGCCTGGGCCTTGGAGAAGCGGTGACGTCCGTGGCAGGCGGTGCAGGAACCGGCCGAGCCGTCCGGGTTGATGCGGCCGATGCCGGTATTCGGCCAGGTGGTCGGGATGGGCTTGCCGTCCTTGCCGACCTCGATCTTGGCGCCGTGACACTGGCGACAGCCGGCGTTTACCGCGGCCGGTCCACCGACCACTTCACCGAGCAGGTTGTCGAGCGAGGCCAGGATCTGACCCGCCTTGGAGTGGTGCGAACCGTCCATCTCCTCGAATTCCTGCTGGTGACAGCGCGAGCAGTCCTTCGGCGAGACGATGATCGAGATCAGCTGCTTCTTGTGCGCGAAGGCATCGACGTCGCCCTTTTCGGCCTTGTGGCAGTCGAGGCAGTTCACACCGGCCTGGCCGTGGGAACTGTGGTTCCACTCCAGCGTCAGTCCGGGGTTTTCGGTCCGGTGACATTCGACACATTCCTCGCCGGCCGGGTCGCCCCAGTCCTTACCGATCTCGCCGGCCGGTCGGGCGGCAAATACGCCACTGACAACCAACATCAGCCCAAACGCCGTCAGGTAGCGGATCAGGTAGCTGAAAGCCGAATATTTGGCATGGCTCATCGCGGATTCCTCTTTATCACCGGGCTCAGGCGAGGGCCCTGAGACCGCGTTATTCATTTGCAGCCAAGGCAACTTGCGCGCTACGGCTTCGGGTTGTGACTGCGGAAATTACTTATGAGGAGTATGGTTAAACCTTGAGGCAGCTCAAGAATCGGAATCCACTGCGTCGGCCTGCTGCGTTTCTGCGCTTGTTTTGACGCAGATCAAATTCAGATGGATTTTCAGGCCGCCGCGACCAAGTCACGCTTTATGGCGTATTCAAGAACTAACCATAAACCCGGGCTTGCGCATTACGGCTGTGCACGAACCCCTGGGGGCAAGTCATGCATTCGAACGGTAACCCGGTTCCGCTGGATCAGATACGGGACCTGGCGTTGTTCCACGCCATGGACGAGGACTCGCTGGTGGACATCGCGCAGGGCGGCTGGGTGGTGGGACACAGGCGCGGGATGCGCATCATCGGACGCGGCGAGTTCATGGAGGGTCTGTACACCGTCCTCGAGGGTCGCCTCAAGCTCTACATGCTGTCGTGCAATGGCGACGAACGCGTCCTGCGCATCCTCGAGCCTGGCGCCACCTTTGGCGAGGCGATCATGTTCAACGCGATCCCCAGCCCGGTGTTCGTCGACACCCTGTCGGCGGTGCGGCTCGCCTATTTCCCGGGTCCGGTGATCATCGAGGCCCTGGCGCGCGACCCCCAGTTTACCCAGGCCATGCTGCAGTCGATGAGCGGCATTATGCGCATGCTGATCCAGGATCTCGAGACCTGTTGCCTGCAGAACGCGCGACAGCGCATTGTCAACTATCTGCTGCGCGAGGCGGACGCAGTCCCACCCCCGCATATCGAGATCCATCTGCCAGCCCCGAAGGCCGTTGTGGCCAGCACGCTGAATATCTCGGCCGAGACTTTCTCACGCGAACTGCATCGCCTGCATGACAATGGCCTGATCGAGATCAAGCGCAGGACGATATACCTGCGTGAGCCTGACGCGCTGCGGGCGATTGCCGAAGGGAGCGTTGCTGTATCGTAAAGGCCAGCAGGCTGTCGGACTGTCATCTGCCGGCACCCCCGCGCTGGCGCTGCAGCGCCCAGGCGACGTGTTCGCGCACCATGGCGTCGGGCTGGTCCCGCCGACCTTCCAGTGCCGCGATGATCGCCGGATCACTGCGCGCATTGCCGAGCGCCACCGCGAGATTGCGCAACCAGCGCAGGTAGCCAATGCGTCGGATCGCCGAACCCTCGGTGCAGTTGAGAAAGTCTGCTTCGCTCCAGCCGAACAGCGTCAGCAGCGTCGCACGATCGAGCCCATGGCGTGGGGCAAAGTCGCGTTCGTCGCTGGGCGTGGCAAAGCGATTCCACGGACAGACCTGTTGGCAGTCGTCGCAGCCATAGATTCGATTGCCCATCAGCGGGCGCAGGGGTTCCGGGATGCTGCCCTTGAGTTCGATCGTCAGGTAGGAGATGCAGCGCCGTGCGTCGACCTGATAGGGCGCGACGATCGCGCCGGTCGGACAGATATCCAGACAGGCCCGACAGCTGCCGCAGTGCGCTTCCACCGGTGCGTCGATCGGCAACGGCAGATCGGTATACAGCTCCCCAAGAAAAAACCAGGATCCGGCGTCGCGATGCAGCAGGTTGGAATGCTTGCCGATCCAGCCCAGTCCGGCCTTCGCCGCTATGGCCTTTTCCATTACCGGCGCCGAATCGACGAACGCGCGATAGCCGAACGGTCCCACCGCGGACACGATGCGCTGCGCCAGGGTCTGCAGGCGGCGACGGAGTACCTTGTGATAGTCCCGGCCGAGGGCGTAGCGCGACACAAAGGCCGCGCTCGGATCCTCGAGAATCTCGCTGGGGTCCGGTTCTTGCGGCAGATAATCCATGCGCGCCGAGATAATGCGCAGCGTTCCCGGCACCAGCTCGGCAGGGCGGGTTCGCTTGCGGCCGTGCCGCCGCATGTAGTTCATCTCGCCATGACGACCGCGCTCGAGCCATCGGTAGAGGTGACGCTCGGCATCGCTCAGGTCGGTATCAGCGATGCCGACCTGCTGGAAACCCAGTTCGGCGCCCCAGCGCTTGATGCGCCGCGCTAGGCGGTTGAAATCGATCTCTGGCTGGGTTTCCATCAGGCTAACGATAACCCTTTATCCCCAGCAGGCCGATGACCCTACGCACCCTCCCGGATAACGCCGAACTGCCGCGTGCCCTGTACACCGCCGCGCAGGTGCGCGAGTTCGACCGCCTGGCGATCGAGCGTTTCGGCATTGCCGGGCTGACGCTGATGGAGCGGGCCGGCCAGGCGGCGTTTGATCTGCTGCGCCGACGCTGGCCGGCGGCGCGCCGCCTGGTCGTCCTGGCCGGCACCGGCAACAACGGCGGCGATGGCTTTGTCGTGGCGCGGCTGGCGCGTGCGGCCGGTTGGGAGGTGCTCGTCCTGCAGCTTGGCGATCGAGACCGCCTGCACGGTGATGCGGGGGCTAATGCGGCGCGCTGGCAATCTGCGGCCGGGCCTTGGCGCCCGTTCGACGCCATCCCTGATGACGTCGATGTAATCATCGATGCCATGCTGGGTACCGGACTGGAGCGCCCGCTTGCCGGGCAGTGGTCCGCGGCCGTCGCGGCGGTCAATGCGCATCGCGCACCCTGCCTGGCGCTCGATGTGCCCACTGGCCTGCATTCGGAGTCGGGCGTCATCCTCGGCGATGCGGTGGTTGCCGCGGTCACCATCAGTTTCATCGGCCTCAAGCTCGGTCTTTTCACCGCAGATGGTCCCGATTGCGCGGGCGAGGTCGAATTCGCCGGGCTCGGGGTGCCGGCCGTGGTGTATGCCAGCAGCGTGCCGGCAGCACGCCGCATCGATTGGCACAAACAGGCCGAGCGGCTCGAGCCGCGTCGCCGCAACAGCCACAAGGGGCATTTCGGCCATGTTCTGGTGGTGGGGGGTAACCTGGGCTTCGGCGGCGCCGCCCGGATCGCGGCCGAGGCCGCGCTGCGCGTCGGCAGCGGCCTGGTCAGCCTGGCCACGCGGGCGCAACACGTGGCGCCGGCACTGGCGACGCGCCCGGAGTTGATGGTTCACGCGGTCGAGGGTGCAGCGGACCTGCGGCCGCTACTTGAGCGTGCCAATGTCGTCGCCGTTGGTCCCGGTCTGGGGCAGGACACCTGGGCAGAGTCGCTCTGGGGTGCGGTCTGCGACGCGGGGCGGCGAACGGTAGTCGATGCCGACGCCCTGCGGCTGTTGGCCATCACGCCGCAGCGACGCGACGACTGGGTGCTGACCCCGCACCCGGGCGAAGCGACGCTGCTGCTGGGGCCAGGCGCCGTCGAGGTCAATTCACGGCGAATCAACGCGGCCGTGCAGCTGCAGCAGCGTTATGGGGGTAGCGTGGTCCTCAAAGGGGTTGGCAGCGTGGTGGCGAGCGCCGGCAGCACTCCCCCGGCGGTGTGTTGCGACGGCAACCCGGGCATGGCGAGCGGTGGCATGGGCGACGCCCTGACCGGGGTGATCGCCGGGCTGTTGGCGCAGGGCATGGAGCTGCGCGACGCCACCGAGACCGGGGTCTGCCTGCATGCCGCCGCCGCCGACGTGGCCGCGACAACCGGCGGCGAACGCGGTCTGTTGGCCGGCGATCTGGCCGACCAGCTGCGTCGCCTGGTGAATCCGCAATGAGCGGGCGGCCGAGCCTGACCATTACGCTGGTGGGCGAGGCCGCGCAAATGGCCTTCGGGGCGCGCCTGGCGAAGGCCTGCCGGGCGCCTCTGTTGGTTTATCTGCAGGGCGATCTGGGTACCGGAAAGACCACCCTGACCCGCGGGCTGTTGCGGGGCCTGGGACATCGCGGCGCGGTCAAGAGCCCAACCTACACGCTGATCGAGCCCTACGAGCTCGATGGTGAGCGGATCTATCATCTCGACCTCTACCGCGTCGGAGATCCGGGTGAGCTCGAGTATCTGGGGCTGCGGGAGATGCTGGCCGATGACGCAGTAATCCTGATCGAATGGCCCGAGCGCGGCGAGGGCTGGCTGCCGTCGCCCGATCTCTGGATCCGCCTGCAACACCGGCCCGATGGGCGGCGCATTGAACTGCGGGGCGTCACCCAGCGCGGCGAAGCGGTGATCAACAAGCTGACGCAAGTTCTCTAGAAGTTTTCTAGAAAGATCGTTTATCCTATCGTTTAATCTAGGAAATTTTCTAGAGCTATGCTAGGTTAGAGGACGGCTCAGGGAAAAATTTCGGGAACTCTGAACCCTGTGAAAAGGTTAGTTATCCTCTGTCTCTTACTGCTGGCGGCCACGGACATCTTCGCGACGGAAGTGGCCGGCGTGCGTCTGTGGACGGCGCCCGATCACACCCGCCTGGTGTTTGATATCAGCAGTGCAGTGGAGCACAAGGTGTTCGCGCTCAGTAATCCCGATCGTCTGGTGGTTGACTTAGCGGATGCGTCGCCGGCTGACGGGTTTTCGAAAAATAAGATAAAAAATAAATTATTACGTGGTATTCGTCATGCGCCGCGTGAGGATGGAGGCCTGCGGGTCGTGCTCGACCTGACGGGCGCGGTGCGTCCCAAGACCTTCGCACTGAAACCGAACGCGAGCTATGGGCATAGGTTGGTGGTCGATCTGTACCCGGTGGAGGCCACCCGCAAGCCGCGGGTGGCCAAGTCCGCCAAGGATCTTCATCGCGCCCGCGACATCGTGGTGGCGGTCGACGCCGGTCACGGCGGCGACGATCCCGGGGCCAGCGGATCGCGCTACAAGACCCAAGAGAAACAGATCACCCTGGAGATCGCGCGCCGCCTGAAGCGCCAGATCGACGCCCAGCCGGGGATGCGGGCCGTTTTGACCCGCACGGGTGACTATTTCATCGGCCTTCGCAAACGCATGAAACTGGCGCGTAAGCATCGGGCCGACCTGTTTGTCTCGATCCACGCCGATGCCTTTCGCGACAAGCGGGTACGCGGTTCCTCCGTCTACGTGCTGTCGAAGCGTGGCGCCTCCAGTGAGGCGGCGCTGTGGCTTGCGGAAAAGGAAAACTCGTCAGACCTGGTCGGCGGGGTGAAGCTGGATGACAAAGACGATGTGCTAGCCTCGGTATTGCTCGATCTTTCGCAATCGGCGACCCGACAAGCCAGCCTGCGCGTCGCGTCCAAGGTCTATGCGGCCCTGGGCAAAGTGGGCAAGGTACATGGCCGGCGAGTCCAGCAGGCCGGTTTCATGGTGCTGAAGTCACCCGATATGCCGTCCATGCTGGTAGAGACCGGCTTCATCTCGAACCCAAAGGAAGAGCGCAACCTGCGTGACCCCAAACACCAGGAACGCATGGCGACCGCGATCATGAAGGGCATCGAGGCCTTCTTCAACGAAGCACCGCCGCCCGGCACACTGTTGGCCGAGCGCCAGGGACGCATCCTCAAGCACGTCATCGCCAAGGGCGATACCCTGTCCGAGATCGCCGATCGTTACCGGGTCAGCATGGCCTCGTTGCGACGCCAAAACCGCCTGCGCAACGATCACTTGATCCGGATAGGTCAAGTGCTCGTCATTCCCGAGACCTGATCGACCGCAGCAGCGTCCGGCCGATCCCGCTGGCGGGTCGGCGAAACGCAGTGGCAGAATGCAACGATGTCGACGCGCATTCATGCACTGCCCACCCAGCTTATCAATCAGATTGCCGCCGGTGAGGTCGTCGAGCGCCCGGCCTCGGTGGTCAAAGAGCTCCTGGAGAACAGCCTCGATGCGGGTGCCAGCCGCGTCCAGATCGATGTGGAGCACGGCGGGATCAAGCTGATCAGGGTGAGCGACGATGGTGCGGGTATCGCCAGAGAGGACCTGGCGCTCGCGCTTTCGCGCCATGCCACGAGCAAACTTGGCGCGCTCGAGGATCTCGAACGTATCGCCAGTATGGGTTTTCGTGGCGAGGCGCTGCCGGCGATTGCATCGGTTGCACGCCTGAACCTGGCCTCCCGCGAGGCACGGGCCGACCAGGCCTGGGAGGTCGGGGATGACGGCGATACCATCCGTCCAGCGGCACTCAGCGCCGGGACCACAGTCACGGTGCGCGACCTCTTCTTCAACACCCCGGCGCGGCGAAAATTTCTGCGCACCGAGAAGACCGAGTTCGGCCATCTCGAACAGGTCGTAAAACGCCTCGCCCTGGTTCGTCACGACGTAACCTTTGTCCTGACGCACAACGGCCGTGAGGTCTTGTGCGTGCGACGGGCATCCAATCCGGCCAGTAGGGAACGTCGCCTGGCAGACCTGCTGGCCCCCGCGTTCGTCCAAAATGCGCTGTACTTCGAGCACGCAGCCGCCGGACTCGAGCTCAGCGGCTGGGTGGCCCGCCCGACATTTTCGCGCGGCCAGGCCGATATGCAGCACTTCTACGTGAATCAACGGATGGTGCGCGACAAGCTTGTCACCCATGCGGTGCGTCAGGCCTATCAGGACGTGCTGTACCATGGCCGGCATCCGGCGTACGTGCTGTTCCTCGGGCTGTCGCCGGCGCTGGTCGACGTCAACGTCCATCCGACCAAGCACGAGGTGCGTTTCCGTGAAAGCCGCCTGGTGCACGATTTCTTGTTTCGCAGTCTGCATCAGGTCTTGGCAGCGCCCGCGATCGAGGAGGCCAGCGGGCGCAGGGAGACCCCGCAGCCAATGCCCGAAGCGGCCTCAGCGAGACCCCACCAGGCGGCCATGCCGTTGCCGATTGCGGAACGCCGCGCGGCCTATGCTGCCGCCCGCGAGTGGCAGTCGCCGGCGCCCGATACCACGCCCGCGGCCGTGAACAGCGCCCCGAGCGCGGCAGCGGACGATCAGTATCCGCTGGGATTCGCTATTGCCCAGCTGCACGGGGTCTATGTCCTGTCGCAGAATGCCGAGGGTCTGGTCTTGGTCGATATGCACGCCGCGCACGAACGCATCACCTACGAGGTGTTTAAGCGGGCGCGGGATGGCGAGGGGATCAAGAGTCAGCCACTGTTGGTGCCGGTTGGCGTGACGGTCAGTCGGCGCGAGGCTGAATTGGTCGAACAGCAGCCCGAGGTGTTCGCGGCCCTGGGCATGCAGGTGGACCGCCTGGGCGAGCAAAGTCTGGCAGTAAGGGCCCTACCGGCGTTGCTGCGACATGCGGATGCCGAGCGACTACTGCGTGACGTCCTCGCCGATCTCGTGGTACACGGCAGCAGTCAGCGCATCCTGGAGCAGATCAATGCGGTCTTGGCGACCATGGCCTGCCACGGCGCGGTGCGTGCGAATCGGCGGCTTGGCCTGGAAGAGATGAATGCCCTGCTGCGCGATATCGAGCGCACCGAACGCAGTGGGCAGTGCAATCACGGGCGACCGACCTGGATCCAGCTCGATATGCAGACGCTCGACAGACTGTTTCTGCGGGGGCGGTAACCGGCGCAAATGCTGCTGCCAAAATTACTGGCGTCGATCCGCCTTTGCACAAGATGCGGGTTAGGGAAGATCTGATGGCGCAGCTGCCACCTGCAATCTTGCTGATGGGTCCGACCGCCTCGGGCAAGACCGATCTGGCGATTGCGCTGCGCGAGCATCTGCCGGTCGAGCTGATCAGTGTCGACTCGGCGATGATCTACCGCGGCATGGACATCGGGACGGCCAAACCGACCCCAGAAGAACGGGCGCGCGCACCGCATCGGCTGATCGACATTTGCGATCCGGCGGAGAGTTACTCCGCAGCACAGTTCTGCGAAGATGCGCTGCGCGAGATGCGCGAGATTACCGCCACGGGGCGCATTCCACTGCTGGTCGGTGGGACTATGCTGTACTTTCGTGCGCTGCAATCCGGTTTGTCGAGATTGCCGCAGGCCGATGTCGCCGTCCGTGCACGTCTGCAGGCGGCATTGGCGATCGAGGGACTTCCGGCGCTGCATGAACGCCTGGCGCAAGTCGACCCGCTGGCGGCGAAGCGCATTCACCCGAACGATCCACAGCGCACCCTGCGTGCCCTCGAGGTCTGGGAGGTCAGCGGCCGGCCGCTGAGCGAACTCCAAGCAAGCGCAGGACGGGCGATGCCGTTTCGGGCCACTAAGCTTGTTCGTTCGCCGCCGTCGCGCGACCTGTTGCATGCGCGCATCAATCAACGTTTCCTGGCCATGCTGGCATTGGGATTCGACGAGGAGGTCCGGCGGCTAATGGCGCGCGGCGACCTGAATGCCGAGATGCCGTCGATGCGCTCGGTCGGCTATCGTCAGGTGTGGGCCTGGCTCGAGGGGGGGGTGGATCGCACCGAAATGATTGCGCGGGGGCAGGCCGCGACGCGGCAGTTGGCCAAGCGGCAGATGACATGGTTGCGCAAGGAATCCGGCTGTCACTGGCTGGACGAGACTGCGGATATCACGCGACAGGCGATGCGAATAGTGCGCCAGGGCTTGCAGGGTCCGGTTTAGGCGCGGTGTTGTGAAGTGCGTCTAAAGCCGCGCGAAACTTACAGAATTCGCTTACCGAACCAAGCTGCTGTGCTATAGTTTCGGGCTGTGTGAACGGGGTTTCGAGTTTGGTCAGGGATGCCCGCGCCGGGCCTCGAAATCACCTGTGGTGCATAGAAGAAACTAACGAAACGATTAAAATTAGGGAGCCCCCCGATGTCAAAGGGACAAAGCCTGCAGGACCCGTTCCTGAATGCATTGCGCAAAGAGCGCGTGCCGGTCTCAATCTTCCTGGTGAACGGAATCAAGCTCCAGGGAACCATTGAATCTTTCGACCAATTCGTTGTACTGCTGAAAAACAGTGTCAGCCAGATGGTCTACAAGCATGCGATCTCCACGGTCGTTCCGGCACGGAATGTCCGCATTCAGCATGCGCACTCCGAAGGCGAGGGTGAAGCCGAACCTGGCAACGCCTGATCGACGGTCATGTGCCCCCGGCGAAGCGCAGTCCCCACGGCGACCTCGTGGGATTGATCACTCTTGCGGCATACTTTCGCTGACGTAGATGTTCGAACGCCCGCAAACCGGGGAGCGCGCCATCCTTGTGCATCTTGGGCTGCAGGGCCCGCCAGACCCGCAGGAACTGCACGAATTCAAGGAGCTGGCCCGCTCGGCGGGTGCCGAGCCGATCGCCCTGATCAGCGGCCAGCGGCAGGTGCCCGACTCGCGGCTGTATATCGGCAGCGGCAAAGCGGACGAGGTGCGTGAACAGGTCCATGCCTTGTGCGCAGATCTGGTGATTTTCGACAACCTGCTGTCACCCAGCCAGGAACGCAACCTCGAACGGCTGTTTGAGTGCCGCGTTGTCGACCGGACCGGGCTGATCCTGGATATCTTTGCACAGCGCGCGCGTTCCCACGAGGGCAAGCTGCAGGTCGAGCTGGCACAGCTGCGGCACCTCTCGACCCGCCTGGTCCGCGGCTGGACCCACTTGGAGCGCCAAAAGGGCGGGATTGGTCTGCGCGGACCCGGTGAGACCCAGTTGGAGACCGACCGACGTCTGCTGAACCGGCGTATCGACCAGATCGGGCGCCGCCTGGCCCGGGTAGACAGACAACGCGCGCAGGGGCGACGGGCCCGCCGCCGTCGCGAGGTCCCCACGGTGTCGCTGGTCGGCTACACGAACGCCGGCAAATCGAGCTTGTTCAATCGTCTGACCGAGGCCGGCGTGTATGCCCAGGACCAGTTGTTCGCCACTCTGGACCCCACATTGCGACGTGTCGTATTGTCTGATGGCACGTCGCTGATCCTGGCCGACACCGTCGGCTTCGTCTCGCGTCTTCCGCACGAATTGGTGGCGGCGTTCAGGTCCACGCTGCAAGAGACGGTCGAGGCCGATTTGCTGCTGCACGTGATCGATGCGCAGAGCCCGCAGCGGAGCGCCCAGATCGCCGACGTCGAGCAGGTGCTGGCACAGATCGGCGCCGATGAGGTGCCGCGTATCGAGGTGTTCAATAAAATAGATCTGCTGCCGGATACGTCGCCGCGGACCGAATTCGATGAACACGGCAAGCCGGCCAGAATCTGGTTATCAGCGGCCAGTGGGGCCGGCATGGTTGGTCTGCTGGACGGACTGGCGCAGACATTCAGCAGTGATATCGTGCGAGGGTTGGTGCGGCTTGGCCCCGCGGATGGCCGCCTGCGGGCGCTGCTGTTCGAGCAGGGCGCGGTGGTGCGCGAAAACCACGGCAAGCAAGGGGGATGGGAACTGGACGTCACCCTGCGGCGTCGAGATTACGAGCGTTTAACGAAACATGAGCCGACTCTGGCTAGTCATTGGCAGGATCGCGCGGAAAGCGCGATGACGATCGGATGATGTCCATTTGCGGCGTAGTTGATAGAATCGACGCCAGCTTGTGCCTTCGGCACGCACGATAACCAGCGCACGGGAGTAATACATGGCCTGGAATGAACCGGGTGGTGGAAACCGCGATCCTTGGAATAACAAGGGCGGTGACCAGGGTCCCCCAGATCTCGATGAAGTCGTTCGCAAGCTTCAGGACAAAATGGGCGGCCTGTTCGGCGGCAAAGGCCGACGCGGCGGAAACGGTGAGAGTGGCGGGTCCTCCGGGGGCAGTGCCAACAAAAAAGGCATCGCCATAATCGTAGGCCTGGTCGTGGTCGGCATCTTAGGATTGGAATCTTTCTACATCATCCAGCCTGCCGAACGCGGCGTGATAAAGCGCTTTGGCGCCTTTCACGCGGTGACCGCGCCGGGGCCGCATCTGAAGGTCCCGTTTATCGATACCGTCGACGTGGTGAACGTCGATCAAGTAAATAAATTTCAGCACCGCGCACAGATGTTGACCAAGGACGAGAACATCGCCGACGTGACGCTCGAGGTGCAGTTCCGCATCCAAGATGCAGCGGACTTCTTGTTCCAGGTCGCCGATCCTGGCGGCACTATTCACGGCGCCATGGAGTCCAGCCTGCGTGAGGTTATCGGCAAGAGTCGGCTAGACGACATCATCACCGAAAACCGCAGCGTGATTGCGGCGTCGGTTCAGCAGGGGACTCAACAACTGCTCGACCTATATCGAACGGGACTGGTTGTGACCAACGTCAACATCCAGCGCGCCGACGTGCCAGAGGCCATTTCCGAGGCATTCGCCGACGCCATTCGCGCCCGCGAAGATCGGGAGCGCCTGCAAAACCAGGCGCAGTCTTATGCCAACGACGTTGTGCCGCGTGCCCGCGGCGA
Organism: Chromatiaceae bacterium; assembly: GCA_024639005.1. GTDB lineage: Bacteria > Pseudomonadota > Gammaproteobacteria > Chromatiales > Chromatiaceae > Thiosocius. Next base: position 21,987 of record JAHEJD010000021.1, read on the forward strand.
GGCCGCGCGACTGATCGAAGACGCGAAGGGCTACAAGGTCCGGGTCATTGCCGAGGCAGACGGTGAGTCCGAGCGCTTCCTGGCACTTCTGCGGGAGTATGAGAAGGCGCCGCAGGTTACCCGGGAGCGCCTGTATCTCGAGACCATGCAGGACGTGTTGCGCAATACAGGCAAGGTGATGCTCGATGTGAAGGAGGGCAGCAACAACCTAACCTACCTGCCGCTGGATCGTATGATGCAGTCGGGCACGCCGCGTGATGAATTCAAGGCGCCGGCATCGCCGCGTATTGCGCTGCCGCCTAACGAAACCCAGCGCTCGATGGGGGGCTTGAATAACGGAAATCGCTTTGACCGCACCCGGAGGGAACGATAATGAACCTTGGTAAGGGAATGCTTGCAATAGTGCTGGCTGGCGTATTGGCCGTCGTCGGTGCCTCATCTCTGTTCGTTGTGCAAGAGCAGCAGCTGGCCCTGCTGTTGCGCCTCGGTGAAATCGTCGATGCGGACTTCAAACCGGGCCTGCATTTCAAGGTCCCGGTGATCCAGGATGTCGTCAAGTTCGACAAGCGCATCCAGACGCTCGATGCGCCGCCGGAGCAGTTTCTCACGATCGAGAAGAAGTTTGTCGTCGTCAACTCCTATGCAAAGTGGCGGATCTCCGACGTAGCGCAGTTCTACCGCTCTACGCGGGGCAGTCAGGACACTGCATCGCGGCTGCTGTCCGCGCGGATCAACGCCGCGCTGCGTGACGAGTTCGGCAAGCGTACCGTGCAGGAGGTGGTCTCCGGTGAACGCGCCGAGATCATGGCTACGCTGGCGCGCAACGCCAACGAGAACGCCGCCGACCTCGGGGTCGAGATCGTCGACGTGCGCGTCAAACAGATCGACTTCACTGACAACATCAGCGAGAACATCTACGAGCGGATGCGGACCGAGCGGCATCGCGTAGCCGCCGAGCTGCGGGCACAGGGCGCGGAAGAGGCCGAGAAGATTCAGGCCGATGCCGATCGGCAGCGCGTTGAGATCGTCGCCGATGCCTACCGCGATGCTGAAAAGCTGCGCGGTGAGGGCGATGCCAGGGCCGCCGAGGTCTATGCGAACGCATTCGAACAAAACGCAGACTTCTACGGCTTCTGGCGCAGCCTCACGGCCTACCGAGACGTGTTTGCCGATGGTGGTAGCATGATGGTGCTGGATCCCGATTCGGAGTTTTTCCGCTATTTCGGTGCCAAGCAGCCGGAGCCCTGATCGAGGGATTGCGATGGCGGCAAGCGTCGTTCTGTTCGCGGATTCATAGACAAGCCCCCACCGATCTGGGAAGATTCTGCGTCGTTCGATGGCGACGATAGATGTGCCACCGACAACCGAACCGAGCAAAGCCGGGTCTCACCCGGCTTTTTTGTGGATGAGGCGATGTGGCAAGACCTGTTGACCGCGCTGGCCTTGCTGCTGGTGATTGAGGGCATCATGCCCTTCGCCAGTCCGCGCGGTTTTCGGGACATGCTTCGCCTGGTCGGCGAGATGGATGAAAAGGCGCTGCGCAATAGCGGCCTGTTTTCGATGATCGCCGGCCTCCTGCTGCTGTACCTGGTGCGCTGATCAAGTGAATCCGAATAAGACCTGGCTTCTGCCCGAAGGCATCGACGAACTGCTGCCGGCCCAAGCGCGAGCGCTCGAGGGTCTGCGCCGCGAGCTGCTCGATATGTATGCGACCTGGGGCTACCAGATGGTCGTGACGCCTTTCATCGAGTTCCTCGACTCGCTGTTGACCGGCACCGGACGCGACCTCGAATTGCAGACATTCAAGCTCACCGATCAGTCGAGCGGGCGAATGCTTGGCGTGCGTGCCGATATCACCCCGCAGGCGGCGCGCATCGATGCGCACCGACTACGCCACGAGGCACCGACCCGCCTGTGCTACATCGGTAGCGTCCTGCGCACCCGCAGCGACGGTTTCTCGGGTTCCCGCAGCCCGTTGCAGATCGGTGCCGAACTGTATGGCCATGCGGGCGTGGCGAGCGATGTGGAGATCGTCTGCCTGACCATCGCGACGCTGCGGATCGCCGGCCTACGCGGCATCTATCTCGATCTCGGTCACGTCGGCATCTATCGCAGCCTGGCAGAGGCGGCTGGACTCGACGAGCGTCAGGAGGCGGCGTTATTCGAGGCCCTGCAGCGCAAGGCCAGCGCCGAGATAGCAGAACTCGTTGACGAATTCGGTGTTGAAAAGGGCATGCGACGTATGCTGCTGGCGCTGGCCGAATTAAACGGTGGCGAAGAGGTGTTGCCGCTCGCGAGGAAACTGTTGGCCGACGCCCCGTCTGCGGTGCTGACAGCGATCGATTATGTCGATGCCGTGTCCGCAAGCCTGCGGCAGCGTCTGCCCGATCTACCCGTGCATTTTGATCTGGCGGAACTGCGCGCCTATCACTACCAGACCGGCGTCGTGTTCGCGGCCTTCGTGCCAGGCGAAGGGCAGGAGGTCGCGCGCGGAGGTCGCTACGACGAAATCGGAAAGGTCTTTGGACGGGCGCGCCCCGCAACCGGTTTCAGCGCGGATTTGAAGACCCTGATGCGTCTCGGCAGTCATGCAGCAGTGCCGCTTGCGGATGCTATCCTGGCGCCGGGTGAGACGGCGCCGGGGCTGCAGGCCAGGATCGACGAGCTACGCGCCGCCGGTAGAGTGGTGATCGGCGAGTTGCCGGGTCAGGTCGGCGACGCGTCGCAGATGGGCTGCGCCCATCGTTTACAGCAGCAGGGCGACGATTGGGTAATCGTCCCGCTTGAGCAATCCACGAAGAAGAGATGATCCGATGGGCAAGAACGTAGTTGTCATTGGCACCCAATGGGGCGATGAGGGCAAGGGCAAGATCGTTGATCTGCTGACCGACAAGGCCGATGCCGTCGTGCGTTTTCAAGGCGGGCATAATGCCGGCCATACGCTGGTGATTCAGGGGCGCAAGACGGTCCTGCATCTGATCCCGTCAGGGATCCTGCGCGACAAGGTACGCTGCCTGATCGGTAACGGCGTCGTGCTTTCGCCGACTGCGCTGCTGGAGGAAATGGAGATGCTCGATGCCGGCGGTGTCGCCGCGCGCGGCCGCATGGGTATCAGCGAATCCTGTCCGGTGATCCTCCCTTACCATATCGCGCTGGATCAGGCGCGGGAGGCGGCGCGCGGCAAGAAGGCGATCGGCACCACCGGTCGCGGCATCGGTCCCTGCTACGAAGATAAGGTATCGCGACGTGGCATCCGCCTCGGGGAGATGCTCGACGCCGATGTCTTCCAGGAACGCCTGCGTGAAGTGATGGACTACCACAATTTTGCGCTGGCGCACTATTTCGCATCTGATACCGTCGACTACCAGCAGGTGCTGGATCAGGCGCTGGTGCAGGTCGAGCAAATAAAGCCCTTGGTCGAGGATGTCCCGGGAACGCTGCACACTCTTCGCCGCCAGGGTGGCAGCGTTATGTTCGAAGGTGCACAGGGCGCGCTGCTCGATATCGACCACGGCACCTATCCTTACGTGACGTCGTCCAACACCACCGCGGGCGGTGCCGCAAGTGGCAGCGGTGTCGGTCCGCGCGACATCGATTATGTGCTGGGTATCGTCAAGGCGTATACGACGCGCGTTGGTGCTGGCCCGTTCCCAACCGAATTGTTCGACGATGTTGGTGACCACCTCGGTGAGAAAGGCCATGAATTCGGTGCTACCACCGGACGCAAGCGCCGCTGTGGCTGGCTCGATACGGTCGCCCTGCGACGCTCGCTGCAGATCAACAGCGTGACCGGGATGTGTATCACCAAGCTCGATGTGCTGGACGGTCTCGACACGGTAAAGATCTGTGTGGCGTACCGGCTCAACGGGCGAGAGATCGATGCCCCGCCGGTCGGTGCCGATCGCTTTGCGCAGTGCGAACCGCTGTACATCGAGATGCCCGGCTGGAAGGCCTCCACTGTCGGGGTCAAATCGCCTGACGAACTGCCCGAGGCAGCGCGCAACTACCTGACCAGAATCGAGGCGCTGTGCGAAACCCCGATCGATATCATCTCGACCGGGCCGGACCGCGAGGAGACGATGGTGCTGCGTCACCCTTTCGACTAGGAGCCTGCGCGATGGACCGATCCGCCCTGCTGCTGTTGGGTGCGGATGCGATCTTGGTGCTGCATGTGTTGTTCGTCTGCTTCGTCGTGTTCGGCCTGCTGCTGGTGCTGCTTGGCGGGCGGCTGGGTTGGTACTGGGTACGGGGTCGGTGGTTCAGGGTGATCCATGCTGCGGCGATCGGCATCGTGGTTGTTCAGGCCTGGCTGGGTGTCATGTGCCCGCTGACGATCTGGGAGGTCGGGCTACGCGCGCAGGCAGGTGACGCCGTTTACGCGGGTTCCTTCATTGCGCACTGGCTGGAGCGACTGCTTTACTTCCAGGCACCGGCCTGGGTATTTCTGATCGCCTATAGCGTATTCGGGGCCTTGGTCGCGGCGAGTTGGATCTGGGTCCCGCCGCGCCCTTTCCGCAAGGGTCGGCACACCGGAGATCCTGGCGATAGGTGATTTCGGCCGCCGGTCTGCAGTTTGTCCGTGCGCCCGGCACTCCGCCAGCCGGACGTTGAGATTTTCAGGCTAGAATGAGGTACCGGAAAAGGGTGGATCACCAGACGCGAAACCCCACAAGAGCAATCGGCGTGGTCCTTTTTCTGTGATCGAAAGGCGCTTTCCAGGCATTGTGCACCGCGGCAACCCGGTCGCCGATACGTCCGCGTGCAGGTGATCCATTTCAGGAGGTGTTTTTGGTAAGGGACATTCGGACCGTAAGCGTTCGCACCCGCGGTCGCAGGCAGGCCCTGGTGCGCTCATGAGTTCGCCGGCGGGCGCGTTAGACGAATCGCGGTGGCCCTTCCTCAGCTCGATGCTTTGGGGGCCCGCGGTGCTCGTTCTGGTCGCTTGTGCCGCGATCCTCTATTACGGGCAGGAGGTTGCGAGCACTCTGCGGCAATCGGCCGCGGCTAATGCCCGCGCCCACGGCCAGGCGACCGCGCATGAGATTCGCGGATTCCTGGAGCGCGAGCATGAACGCCTGGAGGCCTTCGTGCTCGAGAAGGCGCCCGAGATACGCAGCATTCTCGACTACCCGGACAACTGGCCGGCGATCGATGCCCTGCAGACGAGCGTCCGACGGATGTTTCGGGGTGCCCTCGCGTTCACCGTGACTGGCGCCGATGGTCGGCCGCTATTCGAAGACTTCGATGGCCTGGTCGGTCCTGTCTGTCAGGCCGCAATGCGCGATTTTGCGCAGGCCGTGGACCAGGGTTCTGATGATGTTGTGACACCACCCATTCACCCCGTTCCCGATGCCTATCACTTCGACCTGATCAGCCCGTGGACGATGGAAGGCGGCGAATCCGGCCTGTTTTTTATCAGCATGTCGCCGCATCGCATTGCCGAATTGCTTGGCGCGGCCGAGCATGCCTCCGATAACCGGATAGTGATCGTAAATCGCGACGATCCGACCCTGATCGAGATCTCCGCTGTCGGTTCGCGTGATGCGATGAAAGGTGAGTTTAGGCTGGAGCCCGAGGCCTTGGTGGCGGGGCATTTCAGTGCCGACCTTGATGGAACCCAGTGGCGCCTGATCGTTCTGCCCGACGATACCGCCCTCGAGGCCACGCTGACCCAAGTCTATGTCAAGGTGTCGGCGCTGGTTATCGTGTTGCTATTGATCAGCGCGACGCTGCTGTTATTGATCCGGCGCCACGAGCAGCGCAACAGCTCGCTGTTCACGCGCAGCCTGCAGTCCAGCGTCAATCGTCAACGGGCAATCCTGCAAACGATGGTCGACGGCATGATTACCATCGATGCGCAGAGCCAGATATTGCATGTAAACCACGCGGTCACGCGCCTGTTCGGTTACGAGCCCAGCGAACTGGTCGGTAACAACGCGCGCATGCTGATGCCCGGTCCCGACAGTGTCGCGCACGGCGCCCCGCTGCACGAATATCTGTCGACCGGCGAGCACAAGGTGCTCGGCAAGGGACGCGAGGTCATGGCGCGGCGCAAGGACGGCAGCCTGTTCCCCGTGCTGCTGACCCTCGGGGAGTCGGTGGAGGGAGAGCAGCACATCTTCGTCGGCATCCTGCATGATATGAGTGCCTATCGGGACGCGCAGCGCAAGATCGCTGCGCAGGCAATGGCAATCGAACGCAGCAATCAGGAGCTCGACGACATCAGCCAGCTCGCGTCCAAGGACCTGCAGCCGCCGTTGCAGCGTATTGCGTCGCTGGGCGAGTCCCTTGGGTCGGGGCATTCCGATGCGTTGACCGGTCACGAACGCGCACAGCTCAAGAGTCTCACCGAAGAGGCGCGCGATGTGAGCGAATTGGTCAAGGGGCTGGTTGATTACGCCAAAGTCGAACGCCAGCCCGTGGCGGCGCCGGTTGTGCTGGATGTGGTCCTCGAGGATGTGCAGCGTGATCTGGCGACAACCATCTCCGACACCGGGGCCAGGGTCTCGGTCGAACCGCTGGGCGAGGTATTGGGCAGTCCCCAGCTACTGCATCAGGTGTTCTGGAATCTGATCGACAACGCGCTGAAGTTCCGCGATCCCGACCGTCCGCCAGAGATTCGGGTATCACTCGAAAAGGATGCGGAACGCGCCGACAACAGGATCGCGGTACTGGTGCAGGACAACGGGATCGGCATCGCGCAGGACAGGCTGGACGGGGTGTTCGAGGCCTTCCGCCGATTGCACCCGCGCGATGCCTATCCCGGCATGGGCCTGGGCCTTTCCTTCTGTCGCAAGATTGTCGAGGGGCTTGGCGGCGAAATCAGTGTGACCAGCACACCGGGCGAGGGCAGCACGTTTCGCGTGTCTCTGCCCAGTGCCGTTTAGCCCCGATTTCCAGGCTAGGGATGCGTTTCGCAATCGGGGCGACTTTCGCTTAACCTCTTTGCGTGGGGTCAATATAGGGGGAAGAAGGATGCGTGGTGTCGGGTTTGGCCTGGCAATAATGTCGATGATGTTCGCGGTGGCGGTAGCGGCGGCCGACGAGCCGGTAGCGCTGGAGCGTCAGGAGATCATCGGTCTGGTCAGCGAAAAGACCATCGAGTGCCGCAAGGAAAAGGACCAGTCGCTGTGCGCCAACTGGTTTAGTGAAGATGGTGTTGTAAAGCGCATCATGCTCGCTGACGGTGCGCGCAAAGAGGGCGTTTGGTTCGTCGACGATCAAGACCGCTTGTGTATCCTTTGGACCGGTAGGATCAAGCCCCTGTGCTTTATGCTCTATGAACAGGCGGACGGCAGCTACCATCTGATCAAGCGGGGCAAACACGTCACGACACTCCTTGGTGCCGAAGAGGGTAATACCAAGGACCTCTGAGCGGATGGCGCGCGGCCTCCGTGGCTTGCTCCATTTGATCAGGGTGATACCGATGTCACCAGACGGTTACCGAACTTCCCGCATGGCCCACTAGAGCCAGCGCACCAGGTAATAGATGCGCTGACTCTCGGAGGATACTGAGGGGCCGTATACGATTGCGGCGTGTAGGTTCTTGGCCGCATCGGCACGGCTGCGCGCGTCGTCTTGCGAGGCCACGATTTCGACGCAGCCCTCGGGGAAGCGCTTGCGTGTCGTGCGCGGCGTCTGGATCAGGGCGCAGCGCTCCTGCAGCGAGGTGGAATCCGGATCGACAACGACGTGTGGCATAAGGCGCTTACCTCATGTCGGATAGTCCCACACCCGCCAGTCAGGAAATAGTGGAAAATACAGGGCCAGCCGGATCGGTCGGTCCTCCAGCAGACGCAGTATGCGGCCATAGGTATCGAGCTGTTCACGGTAGCGTGCCTGTTCCTGGTCGAGGAAGGCCTCGCGGTCGCCTGCCAGATGCTCGCCGGTCTTGTAGTCGATAATCCAGCGCACGCCATGGTCGTCGATAAAGCTGCGGTCGATGACATAGTGGCGCGGGACATCATCCTGCAGCGTCAAGGGCCACTCGCAGCATGCGTCCCGATGCGCGCGGAGAATCCAACGCCCGGTATCGTCGGCGAGCGTGTGGCGCAATGCGCGCAGGGCCTTGTCGGTCGCAAGATCGAGCTGATCGCTCTCTACCCCGAGATGCTGGAGGCCGCGCCTCACCGGATCGGACAGCGTCTCGACCCGGTCGGGCAACCAGTCATCGATGCCCAGGGAAGCGATGCGTTCGAGGTGACGATGCACCAGCGTGCCGACGTGGCGCGCCGTATCGCCCGCCCAGATGAACTCGATGCCGGACCGCTCGCTATCGAGCGAGGGAGATGTCGGCGCGCGTGCCATCTCAGGGTGTAGAGCGGGCTGCCAGTCGGCCGGCAGTCGCTGCAGCGACATCAGGCGGGGCGGCTCGGGCTCCGCCGGCGCAGCCGTTGGCGGCTGCAAGCCGCTGAAATGCGGCTCGACCGCAGGCCAAAGTCTGTACAACAGACAGCCCGCGACCGGTTGGCGGGCCAGCCCTCTGGCCGTTGCGCCGATGTGGCCGAGCAGATGCAGTCGCCGCTTGGCACGGGTCGCGGCGACGTACAGCAGTCGCGCCGTCTCCAGCTGATCCTTGTCCCTGTCGAGCTCGCGCAGATAATCCGAGATCGGTTCTGCCTCCTGGTCGGCGGCGCGGATGGGTGCCATCAGCAGATGGGTCGTCCCGTCGTGCGACGTGCGCTCCAGCCAGTACAAGAGGCTGCTGGGGTTGCCGCGCGCCCGCCGTCCCAGACCCGGCAGGATCACGGTGTCGAATTCCAGGCCCTTGGCCTTGTGCATGGTCATCAGCTGGATGCGGCCGTCGGCTTGGTGGTCGGGGCTGGCGTAGAGCCTGCCGAGTGCTGCCTCGAGTTCGGCAAAGTCACCGATCCCGCCGGCCTGTTCGTGCGCCTCGAGCAATGCCAGATAGGCCTGCGCATCGGCCATGCGATGGGCGCCGGCCACCGCCAGCCCGCCCACGCGCAGCCAGATTCCCTCGATCCAGGGACGCAAGGCCCGGCGGCCGCGTGCGGGGAACTGGTCATCGAGTACCTGCAGCAGGCGTTCGATACGCCGACGGCCGTCGGCGCTCAACGTGCTGCGTACCTCAGCGCTGCGCAGCCGGGCCGGTATGCAGTGGGAATGCCCCTCGGCAATACTCAGCAGGTCCTCGAGGCTGAGCCCAAGCCAGGGGGCGCGCAAGGTCACCAGCCAGGAAAGTCGGTCGGCCGGGTGCAGCAGCGCCCGGGTCAGGGCATGCAGGTCCCTGACCACGGCCTGCTGAGCCAGCGGGTCGACATCCACTGCCTGGAAGCGCAGGCCGGCCGCCTGTAGTGCTGTGGCTATTGCCTGAAGATGACTGCGCGCGCGCGCCAGCACGGCCACCTGCCCGGTGTCTGTCTCGTGCAGCGCTGCACGCACCAGATCGACCACTCGGGCCGCCTCGGCCTGGTCGGCATCGCCTGCGAAGGCATGCACCTGCACCGCGTCGTCGTCAACCGGCGGGTGGTGTGCGACCGCCGGCGCATAGGGCACCGCGCCGCGTGCGATATCGACCCGCAGCGGAAAGATGCAGCGGAAGCTTGTATTCACCCAGTCCACGATCCCCCGGGTCGAACGAAAGTTGACCTCGAGCGTCAATGGCGTCAGGCGCAGCTGGCCGATACCCAGCTCGCGCGCGGCAAGATAAAGGCCGACCTCGGCCTCGCGAAAGCGATAGATCGACTGCATCGGATCACCAACCGCGAACAGCGTGCGGCCATCGCCAGGCTCCCAGCCCGCGGTCAACGTGGCGAGCAGGCGATATTGGCTGCTGGAGGTGTCCTGAAACTCATCGACCAGCAGGTGCTGTAATCGGTAGTCGATGGCCAGGGCGAGGTCGGTGGGCTGTTCGTCGCTGCCGAGCGCGCGCTGGGCGCGCAGCTGGATCTCGGCGAAGTCGACGCTGCCTTCCGCCTGGAACACCAGCTGCAACTCAGTGGCCGCATGCAGCAAGACCCGGAACAGGCTGACGAGGACGGCCTGCTGCTGCGTATCCAGCCCCGCGTCCGGGAGAAGACGCAGGCCCGCCCACAGCGCCAAGGTCTCCGGTTGCTCGGCGAGCACTTCACAGAGCGCCTTGATGGTGGTCTTGGCGCTGGCGCGGCGCGCCTTTTCTTCGGCGGCAAGCCCTTTCTCGCTCGGCGGCGGAAACCCGATATCGGCCTGCCATTGCCGGCGTAGTTCGCCGCCCCGCGTCAGTAGCAGCTGGGCCAGCGCCTGCCAGGCCAGGAGATCTTGCCAGGCGATACCCGGCGCCCGGTCGCGATCACGCCAGACCGCGAGGGCTTGGTTGTCGGACGTCGGGGGCAGATTGCCGGCGGCCTGCCGTGCCAGGTCGATCAGTGTCTGTAACCAGTCGGTGCGACAGGCCTGCGCGAGCTGTTGGAGATGCTCGCCGACCGCGGCCTCGAGCGCGTCATCCAGCCGCTGCCCATCGGGCGCCAACAAGACATGGCCGAGCCACTGCTCGCGGCGCGCCAGCATATGGCACAGCAGGTCCTCGAGCAGCGCCTGACGGTTGTCCAGATGCACCAGCAGGCGTTCGATGTGTCCCCCCAACTGTGGGTCTTCGAGCAGTTGCAGGGTCGCGCGGGCAGCCGCGCGATACAGCGGATCGGCATGATCGCTGGTTGCCAGCGCCGCGCCGAGTTCACTCAATAGCGGCATCTGTCGGGCCAGCGCATGACTGAGGCTGTCGAACGTCTGGATGCGCAGTCGATTCGGATTGCGGATGATCTGCCAGTCCAGGGCCTCGTCGCGGGCGAGGACCGCGCGCGCCAGCTCCCAGGTGAGCCGGCGGTGGGGCTGAGTCGGCTGTTTTCGATCACTGGCCGCCGCCAGCGCGGCCAGCACGCGATTGCGCATCTCCGCGGCCGCCTTGCGCGTAAAGGTGATCGCATAGATCTCCTCGGGATGCGCGACCTCGGCCAGCAGACGCAGGTAGCGCTGGGTCAAGAGCTCGGTCTTGCCCGATCCGGCCGGGGCCTGGACGATGAAGGACCCGTCGACAGCCAGCGCCCGCCGCCGCTGTGCCGCATCGGCGACCTGTGCGTCAGTCATCCGACGCCTCCGTCAGCATTTCCTGCACCCGGCACAGTGCGCCCAGCGCGCAGTATTCGCAGGCCAGCCGCGACGGTGTAGGATCCGCCCGGCCGCGGGTTACCTCACCGGCCAGACGCCCGAGATCACGGCGCCAGCGCGCGAGTATGCTCGCCCAATCGCTATTCTCGTCGAGTTCCTGCGGCGTCGCCACGCCGTCTGCGAATTCTGCGTCGCGGCTGAGGCCGACGAATCCACAGCCTTGCGCGTCACGCCTGACACGGGCCAGCAGGGCCGCGCTCACCTGGCTCTCGTCCTGTATGCAATACAGCGGCAGCTGGGGCTCGCTGAGGCGCTCGTCGCGCCAGCCCTGGATGCCGACCGAGCGCCCGGTCTTGTAGTCGATGACGGCGAGGCCGCCATCGGCTAGGCGGTCGAGGCGGTCGGCACGCGTGGTCAGTCGCAGACCCTCGAGATCCACTGCCTGATCCCGTTCCATTGCGAGGACCTCGAAGGCCTGCGTGCGCGCCCGCTCGACGGTCAGCCAGTCGGTGACCAGCCGCGTCAGGCGCGCGCCTTCGATGGCGCGAAACCTCGGGGTCATAAGATCCGGGCGCCGTCTACCGAGGTCCTCCAGGGTTGCTGAGGCGAGTGGGGCGACCAGGGTCTGCAGTGCGGCCGCATCATGTCGGGCGAGGGTCGCGGAGTCCCGGAGCTGCTGCCAGACGCGCTGCAGGAGTTCGTGCAGCACTTTGCCGATCAGCGGCCCGTCGACGGTAGTGGTGGGCTCATCGAGCGGCCGGGCACCCAGACGGAAACGTGCCGCCGCCTGAAATGGACACCTGGCCTGCGCCGCCAGCAGGGCGGCGCCACCGCGCTGGGTCTGTGGCGCGGGATAGGCCGCCGCCGTGGGCAGCGTCTCGAGCGGACCGGCGACCAGGCAGCAGCGTGCCAGGATGTCGAACGGCGCCTTGATCAGAGTGGCGGCGTCGGCAAGGGGCCAGGCCAGGATCAGCGGGCTGGGGCGCTGCTCACGCCCAGCCTCGGTGCCGGCATGACTGGCGATCACCTCATCCGCGCTGCCTATCAGGCGTTCGGTCAATGCGGCCGCGAATGCCAGTTCCCGCGCAGCCGATGCGTGCGGCATCTCTAGATCGCGTTGCAGTCGGTTCGGTAGCAGCGGATTGGGTTGCGGCGCGGGCGGCCAGCTGCGGTCGTCCAAACCGAGCAGCCACACGGCATCGAAGGTCAAGCCCGCCGACTCGAGCGGCCCGAGGATCTGGATGGGCGTGCTTGGCGACTCCGCCTGGAACAGGGTCTCGCGGCCCAGGCTGTGCCACAGCGCGATGGCCTCGCCTCGATTCAGCCGCGGGCGAACCTTTCCCAGTCCGGAGAATTCCCCGAATAGACGCTGCGTGCGCTCGTATTGTTGAAACTCCTCGCTGCTGAGCGTGCGATCGCCCGGCCATCCGAGAGTCTGCAGGGTTTCATTAAAATGCCGGAGCCACTGGTCGGGTGTCGCGCTGCCGGGCAGCGCACGCGTCAGCGCGAGCAATCGGTCGAAACGTGTTGCGAGGTCCGGGCAATGTCGTAGATCGGGGTCGTCGAAATGCCCCAGGCGATAGGCGAGGTGTCGCAGATCGACCTGCGGCAGGCCGTCTTTGCGCAATGCGCCATCGAACAGCGCGCGCCGTTCCCATTCGGCTGCGTGGCCACCAATAAATGGGCTGCGCAGGAGCTGGCCGATGGCGTGCAGCGGTTGTCTACCGTGCAGCAAATCGAGTGCCAGCCCGGCGTGAGCGACCAGCGGGTAGTCTGTAATCGCGGCGCCAAGTGAGATGTTGAAAAGGTCCTGGTCGGTCTGGAGCATCAAATGCGTGGCCGGCGCGAGGGTCTCGGTGAATATTCGCTGCAGGCTTGCACGCTGCTCTGTAATCCGGGGTGAGACAATGCCAATGCGGGCGTGCGGATCGTTGCGCAGGCGTTGTCTGGCCCATTGTGCGGCGAGTCGTATCTCCGTCTCGCTGTCCTCGGCCGCGATGCGCCGCCGGTCACCCTGGCCTGGGTCGTCTCGATACTCCTGAACCGCACAGCCGCATGCACGCAGCTGGCCGAATAGCGCGCGCTGCGCTGGCGTCAGCGCCTCGAAGCCGCCATAGACCAACCGGGGTGGGACAGGCAGAACATCTTTCGCGAAGGCCTCGCAGACCAGGCGAGCGAGTTGGGCCGTGCTCAACAGGCCGCGCTTGGTCAGCACGGCATTGAAGGTCTGTTGCCAGGTGACAAAGCTGCGGGTTTCATCGCCGCCCTGGGCCAGTAGGGTCTGCGGATCGAGCTGCCAATCGAGCACCAGGGCGTTGGCGTTAAGTGCCGTATCAGCGGCCGCTGATGGGCGCATCAACGGGGCCTGTCCGGGCGCTTGTTCAATGACCTGCTGCCAAAGCAGGCGCTCCTGCAGACGATCGAGCAGATCGCGCTCGGTATAGCCGCTGTCGAGGAGCTGTTCATACAGGCGCGTGAGCCATGCGCCCCAGGCGAGGATATCGGGCGTGGGCCAAGCCGTCTTTCCCATTGCGGCCTGGCGATGGTCGTAACGGGTGCGCAATTCGCTGGCCAGACGCTTGTTGACAGTCAGCAGCGTGGTGTCGCTATCCAGGGCATCGAGAATACGGCTCACGGCGCGATGGCGTCTCCGTGGGTGGTTCGCCCAAGGCTACCAGATGCGTAGGATGTCGCGATAATCCGGCTCGCCAGCGATGGGTTAGCGCTCAAGGATCCGTATTTTCGCCGGATCCAGACCGATCACGATCTGGTCGCCGATATGCAGGCTATTCCATGTGGCGTCGCGTCGGAGGTCCAGACATACGGCCTTGCCCGCGAGGTCGATCCAGTGTCGCAGGCTGTCGCCCAGGAATTCGGTGCGTTCGACACGGCCGCTGAAGCGTATCTCGTCGCCAAAGGGTTCGGCATCTCGGCTGACGATGCGCAGATCCTGTGGCCGGAACATGGCGGACCCAGTGCGCGCACGCTTCACCGGGTGGTCGAACAGCGGGATCACGATGCCGTTTTCAGCGCGAAACAGAGGCTGGTCTCCCGCATATTCGATTTCGCCGTCGATCAGGTTGACGCTGCCAAGATATCCGGCCACGAAACGCTTGGCCGGCATGTCATACAGCTCGACCGGTGTGCCGACCTGCTGTAACTCGCCTTCGTGGAGCACGGCGATTCGATCGGCGAAGCGCAGCGCCTCGGCCGGATCCTGGGTAGTGATCACCGTGGTCAGCGCTGACTGCTGCTGACGTCCCTTCAACACTCGCAGCAGTTTTTCGCGCAACTGTTCGTCCTGCGCACTGAAGGGTTCATCGAACAAATCGATGCGCGCCGCGCTGATCAGGGTGCGCGCAAGGGCCACACGTTGTTGCTGGCTCGGGGTCAGCTGCCAGGGCAGGTGCCTGCGAAAATGCGACAGACCGACGTACTCGAGTTCCCGCGTCACTCGCTCGCGTATCTCGCGCCGCGACAAGCGCTGCCGCTGGAGTCCGAAGGCGACGTTTCGGCCGACTGCCATATGCGGCCATAACGGAAACGCCTGTGGCATTAGGGGTACGCCTCGCCTATGGGGTGCGGTATGGGTGATGTTTTCCGCATCGATCCAGACCTCGCCTTTACTCAGCCGATCAAGACCGGCAATCGCGCGCAGCAGAGTCGACTTGCCTGACTCCGCGCCGCCGAGCAGCGCAAACATCTCCCCGGGCAGCACGCTGAGACTGATATTGCGCAATATCTCTTGCTGGTCGATGGTGACATCGACATCGCACAGCTCGAGGCTGGAGGGTTCGCTGACTGTCATAGGGCCTGTGTGGCTGCGTCACGGCGCGCTGTAGCCGGCACGAATCGTTGCCAGTGGCGGCGCAACAGTAGACGGTAGATGATGGCGCAGAGCGCGAGCAACGCCAGGATCAGCAGAATCGCCTGGGTCGCACCGGTCCTGTCGCCGCCCGGCGTCTGCAGTGTCTGGAAGATGCTGAGTGTCAGCGGCGGCGGTGATGAGGAGCCGTCGAGCAGCACCAGCACCGCCGTCAACTCCCAAGCGGCGGCGGCGAATCCGATCAGGAATACCGCACCCAGTGTGCCAACCAGTGCCGGCAGGACGACCCGTAGATAAAGTGCGGGACCCGCTATACCGAGCGTGCGCGCCGACTCCTGGCCGCCGCGACCGAGCATGCGGCGTTGCCGTGCGACCAGGTAGGCTGCAAAAGGCAGGAGTTTGACGGCGACGACCGCGGCGAGCGCAAACCAGGCGAGATCGGGCCATGCCCCTTGGGCCCAGTCGAACTGACCTGCGGTCTGCAGGCAGGCGAAGGCGAGAACCAGGCCCGGGACCGCGAACAACCCGTTCACTGTCGCCCGGGTGAAACGGCCCAAGCCCCCGGGCGTTGACGACAGCCATCCGAGGGCGCTGCCGGCGCCCAGCAGCAGGATCCCCGTGACAACCGCATATGCCAAGGTGGCGCGCAGGATCGGCAAGCCATCGGCCAGCAGCGCCTGATAGTCGAACAGGCTAACAGGGTCGGGCAAGGGGCCCCCGGACCAGTGATTGGCCAATGACATCAATCCCAGCCCCAGGAGGGGGGCGAGGCTCAGCACGGCGAGGATCAGGATCAACGGCGCCCCCAGCAGCGCGGCGCCCGTCGAGTGACGCCAGCGCAGCGGCTGCGGACAGGCCGCTGCGGCCCGGCGCATTGGCAGAGGCGTCAATGCGGACCAGGCGAAGGCGACGATCAAGGCGGAAAGGGTCACCATCACCAAGGCTGCGAGCGTCAACAGCGGGTCGCCCGGGCCGGCAGCCGCCAGGCGCAGCACGAACTGCGGGGCCAGCAGGTTGTCGATATCGAGCATCAGTGGCGTCGCAACGTCCTCGACGACGCGCAGCGACACCAGGGCGGCGCCGAGCACAAAGGGCGGCATGGCCAGCGGCAGCGCAACACGCCGCCATGCTGTAAAGCGCCCGGCGCCGAGATTGCGCGCGCTCTCATAAAAGATTCGGTCGACGCGGTCGAGGCCGAGGATCAGGCTGAAAAGGATGACCGGAAAGAAATGCAGCGCATAGACCAGGACCAGCGTCGCGAGCCTCCCGCTCATCGGCCACTCGTCTGGCCAGATGTCCAGGCCGGCCAGCTGCAGGACGTCGGCAAAGTACAGCAACACCGCGGCCGTAACGAACGGCGGCATCACCAGCGGTAGTAGTCCCAATAGCGGAACCAGTAGGCGCAGGCTGACGTGAGCGCGCACCGCGATCATGGCAAGCGGGACGGCGAAGGCGCTGGCCAGGACACACACGAGCAGCGCAACGGCCAGCGTCCTCAGGCTGGATTGCGGCAGCGAGGATTGCAGCAGCAGCTGGCGTAGGGCATCTAGCCCGCTACCATCGATCGGCAGGAGTTCGCTGAACAGCTGCGACAAGGGCACGCCGATCAGCGCGATGAAAAGCGTCAGCAAGACCAGGCCGAAACTGGCGCTTGCCCACGTCATTTGCTGCCTTTCGATCATGCTGCGTCCGGAGGAATGGTCAAGCGGGACGATGCTGCTGGCCGATGTCGCAGAGCGCCCGGATACCCCGCTGGTGGTCGGCCGAATGACTGGTGCGGCGCACTGTCTGTCGACTGCAGATCACTCCGCAACGAGCGATCGCAACCCGAACCGCCGCCGAATTTTGCCGTCTCCGCCTGCAGATGCCAACTGCTGGCGGTGATCACAGCAGCGCTATCATGGCTGCCACACCTTGTTCGCCCTGCCGTCGCTGTGTCCCGCCATGGTGCATGTTTGTGCCTTTACAGAGTCCGTGCGCTTCTAAGACTGCCGCGATGCAGGCAGGCACCCTTGACCGGACACGGATAATAAGAAGTTTATGATTAACTTCAGTGACTTGGATCAGGGCTACCTGACGAGTAGCGGCCTTGAATCCGCTATACTTGAGGCCCACATTCGCGGACTGGACCAACTCATTTTGCGTCTCGCCCGATCCCCACAGTGCGCTGCCATGTTAGTCCTAACGAGCATACTGCTGGCTGGCTGCGGTGAGGACGGGGTGCCGCCGGCGGTACAGAACGCGACCCTCTCAGCAGCGCAGTCGCAGTTGAATGCAGCGGTGCAGCCAGTCAGCCTCGAATCGGCCGCGGACCTGGGGGTGACCGAGAAGCTGACCTACACCGGCGACCTGGATGTCCTCCGGCAGAAAGGCAGGCTGCGTATATTGATACCGGCCAACATTCGTGGTGTCTTTTACCTGCCGCGTGATGGCTGGCCGGTCGACGAGCAGCACCGAGCCGCAGAGCGCTTCGCGCGCAGTCAGGGCCTGAGGCCTGAGTTGGTGCCGGTGGAGGGCCTTGCGCAGATCATTCCGGCGCTGCTCGCGGGACGGGGTGACATCATTGCCGCCAACCTCACGGTTACCGGGACACGACGCGAGCGCATCGCCTTTTCGCTGCCGTTGACCAATGTCCGTCAGCAGGTGCTGGTGTCGAGCGCGCGTGACGATATCCAAGAAGACCGGGATCTGGCCGGTCGGCGCGTGATGGTGGATTCCAGCTCGGTTTTCTGGGAGCGTCTTGCGCAGCTGCGTGAACAACACGCAGATCTGCAGCTGATCGCCAGGCCTGCCGAGATGTCAGACGAGGAAGAGCTCGACGCGGTAGCCGATGGTCGGGTAGATGCGACGGTTCGCGACAGCAATGTCGCCGGCAGGTACCTCGGCTATAGGGATGATGTCAAGGTCGCATTCGAACTTCCCGGCACCGACGCCATCGCCTGGGGCATTCGACGGGAATCGCCGCAGCTGCGTGCTGCACTCGACCAATTCCTGCATCTCGAGCTGCCGGTCGATGCGCGCGACGCACGACACACCGACGACTTCGACGGCATCAAGCGGCGCCGGGTGTTGCGCGTATTGCTGCGCAACAATGCCGCCTCCTATTTCCTGCACCGCGGCGAACTGCATGGTTTTGAAATTGAGCTGGCCAAGGCCTTTGCCGACGCCCACAAGCTGCGTCTGGAGGTCATAGTTCCGGATACCCACGAGCAGCTGCTGAACCGGTTGCTCGACGGATGCGCGGATGTGGCGGCCGGGTTTCTTGAGCCACGCGCCGCGCTGGAGGCCCGCGGCCTCGCCTTTTCGCGTAATTATCATTACGCCGCGCGGCACCTCGTGATGCTGATCGATGGCGACCAGGGCGATCGCCAGACCCTGGCGGGTCTGACTGTGACGGTGAGGCGAAGCAGCCCGTACTGGTCAGACCTCGCGAAGCTGCAGGCGGGCGGTGCGGCGTTTGAGCTCGCCGCGGCGGCGGAAGACGTCGAGACCGAGGAGTTGATCGCCCAGGTCGCTGTCGGCGATATCGAGGCGACCGTGGCCGACGGTCATCTGCGCGATATCGAGTTGGCGCGCGGGCTCCCGGTCAGGTCCGCGATGAAGCTCAGCGAAGAGCGCGGCCATTCAGTCGCCGTGCGCGCAGAAAACAAGAAACTGTTGGCGGCGCTAGACAACCTCATCAAGGCGCAATACAGGGGGCTGGTCTACAACGTCTTGTATAAGAAATACTTCACCAGCCCGCGCCAGGTACGCAGCCTCGCGGCCGGTCGCCTCGGCGGGGACAACAGCGAGGGGCTCTCGCCCTATGACGAGATCACGCGAAAGTGTGCCGACGAGTACGGCTTCGACTGACGCCTGATCACGGCACAGATGTATCAGGAGAGTCGCTTTGACCCAGCCGCCAAGTCGTTCGCCGGTGCCGAGGGTTTGCTCCAGGTGATGCCGCGCACTGCGAAATTCATGGGCTTCGGTGATATCAGCAGGCCCCAGGAGGGCATCCATGCCGGGGTCAAGTATCTGCGGTGGGTGCGTGAACGCTCCGAGCCGACGCTACCTTTCAATGAACGTATTTGGTTCACGCTGGCGGCCTACAACGCAGGCCACGGGCATGTGCAGGACGCGCGCCGACTCGCTCGGCAAAAGGGTTGGGATGGCGATCGCTGGTTCGACCATACGGAGAAGGCGATGCTGCTGTTATCAAAGGAGGGCTATGCGAAGAAATCTCGCTATGGTTACGTGCGCGGTATCGAGCCGGTGAGCTATGTGCGGAATATCCGGCGACGCTATCGTGCCTATGTGGATATCGCGACCCGCCGGTTGTCGCGGCAGGCCGCAGATAGATCGCGCGGCATCGCGGCCGTCAGATCTGGGGCGGGGGCAGCAAGGGCGTACGCCCAGCCGTCGCGCAGCGCGTCTCCGCTGGGTCTGCGCACCGCAGACCTCGGGATGGTGCCCGGCGATCCTTAACAGGCCCCGCATTTCAGACGCGGCCGCATCTTGCGACGCGGCATCGTTTGCCCATGCGGCGCGCTGCGGTTATCGTGCGCGGCGGGTCGCCATTCGAGCAGGT
>JAHEJD010000076.1 GCA_024639005.1 Chromatiaceae bacterium
TGATCACCATCGATTATTTTTCCGACATCCTTTGCGTATGGGCATATGGCGGTCAAGTGCGGCTGGAGGAGTCGCAGCGGGAATTTGGTGACAAGATTTTTGTGAGACACCGCTTCATGCCGCTGTTCGCGGATACGCAGACGCGGATCGGTGACGGCTGGAAAGAGCGTGACGGTTTCGAGGGTTTCGGCCGGCACATGCAGAAGCTCTGTTCGCAATGGGAACATACACGGCTGAGTAGCGATGTTTGGACGCGTTGTCGGCCCAGCAGTTGTACAACGTCCCATGTGTTCCTGAAGGCGGCAAGCCTCTGCCTCGGGCTCGAGCAGAGCGACCCGCCACCCGACAGCGAGGCACGCCGCCTGTACGAGCATCTGATTGCGCAGACGCGCCTCGCGTTTTTCGAGCAGGCGCGCGACATATCGGATCTCGCAGTGCTGCTGGAGCTGCTCGCGCAGACACCGCTGTCGGCCGATGCGGTGCGCGCCAAGATCGATCAAGGCGAGGCCTATGCCGCGCTGCATCGCGACGAACAACAGATGACGAGTCTCGGCGTATCGGGCAGCCCGACCTATGTCTTCAACGAAGGGCGGCAACTGCTTTACGGCAATGTGGGTTATCGCATCATCGAAGCAAATATTCGGGAGCTGATGTCCTGCGATCGTGTCGAGGGCGAGCCCAGCTGGTGTTGATCGGCCTTCCGATGTCGCACCCGGTAGGCTGACCTGTGCCGAAAGAGGTCAGCCGCCGATCAGCGGTAGACGGCCATTTCCAGTCGGTGTCGCTGTGGGTCCGGGTCATTGACAGCATCGACCGCGTGGATGGCGGTGATGTAATGCTCGGGCAGCGCGTGCTCACGGGCGCCCCGCAACACGTGTTCTCGGTACCAGGTGAAGGGCCTCAGCGATGCGTCAACATGCGTGGCGTAATAGAGGAACGCGGACGACCGCCTGTAATCGCGCAATTGGACCTCGACCGTCTTCTGCTCATAGCCGTAGCCCAGGCCCTCTCTGGCATCCAGCCGAAGTTTATGCACGGAATCGATGCGGTAGATGACGCCGTGCACGCGGTCGGCCGCGGCGTTTGTCAATGCCGCATCACACTTGGCCGAGCCGTCTCTGCCGACTTTGTGGAACGCGAGCCGGTGGCCGGGCAGGTTCGCCACGCCGACCACGACGGCCGACGGCGCTCGCTGTAAGAGCCGCTTCGGCGACATGTTGGAGCCATAGGCGAAGTACAGCATTGCGTTCTTGGGACTAAGGGGCACTTGCCCGCGCGGTCGGGTTCCAAGCGGTCGTCGGCGCACCCCGATCAGATCCAGCGACACATACCCCAAAGTGCGCTACTCATGCGCGATCTCTTTGTCGGTGAACAAGTAGTCCTGCAACTCTTTATCGAATGCCGGGTCCTGACGCCGGATCCATTCCAGCACCATGGCAGCGTGTTCTTTCTCTTCGTCGCGGTTGTGCGCAAGAATGGCGCGAAGTTCGGAGTTCTTACAGGCGTCGACGCGCTGGTTGTACCAATCGACCGCCTCCAGTTCTTCCATCAACGACACAATGGCGCGATGCATGTCCCGCGTTTCGTCGGAGAGTTCGCCAGTCGGCTCGTGATAGCCCTCGTTCGACATCTGTCTGTCCCTCACTAAGTTCGACCTTCACCCTCATGATAACGGATCCCGACGCACAGCAGTGCCGGTGGGCGACAAGGACGTCGTTTCGTGCGAGGGAGATTGCGGTCAGAACCAGGCCGTCCGGCTTAGAGCCTGGCCGGGATGGTGCCGAAGAGAGGACTTGAACCTCCACCTGGTTTCCCAGACATGGACCTGAACCATGCGCGTCTACCAATTCCGCCACTTCGGCCGTGTGTCGGGTCTGGACCCGAAAATGCAAGCGGAAACACTACAGCGACAGTCATACACTGTCAACGCTACAATGGAGTCTCATAACTGCAAATCGAGATTGCCTTTCCTGTGTCAAAACGCAAACCACGGCGCCCTGATCGTGCCCGTGATCCCTACCAGGCCCGTGAGGCGAAAAAGTACGCCAATCCGATCCCGAGCCGCGAGTTCATTCTGAACACGATGCAGGACCATGCGGCGCCGCTGTTGTTCGAGGATCTCGCCAAGGCGCTGCAACTGAGCAATCCTCAGCAGCTCGACGCCTTGTCGCGACGCATCAACGCCATGTCGCGCGACGGCCAGGTAGTGCGCAATCGCCGGGGTGGCTATTGCGTGGTGAACCACGAGGACCTGATTCACGGGCGCGTGATCGGTCATCCCGACGGCTTCGGCTTCCTGCACCCTGACGAAGGTGGCGACGATCTCTATCTCAGTCCGCGTGAGATGCGGCGCTTGTGGCATGGCGACCGCATCGTCGCCCGGGTTGCCGGGATGGATCGTCGCGGCCGCCGTGAGGCCGCCGTGGTCGAGGTGCTTGAACGTGCATTCGAGAACGTCGTGGGACGGGTGCAGTTGGAGGCGGGGGTTGCCTTTCTACGACCTGACAATAAGCGCATTGCACAACAGGTGCTTATCACGCCTGATCGTCTGCAGGGTGCCCGGGACGGGCAGATGGTGGTCGCGCACATCACCGAGCACCCGGAGACTTGGCGGCAGCCGCTCGGCGAGGTCTTTGAGATCCTCGGCGATCATTTGGCACCGGGCATGGCGACCGACGTCGCGATCCGCGCCAATGATATCCCGCTGGAATGGCCGACCGAGGTGGAGCGCGAGACTGCCTTGCTGGCACCCGAGGTGCCGCCGTCGGCCAGGCTCGGGCGCGTGGATTTGCGCAAGGTCCCGCTGGTGACTATCGACGGCGCGGACGCGCGGGATTTCGACGATGCGGTTTTTTGTGAGCGCACCCAGAAGGGCTGGCGTCTGCTGGTCGCGATTGCCGATGTCTCTGCCTATGTCGAGACAGGCACCGCATTGGACGAGGAGGCGTACAAGCGCGGCAATTCGGTGTACTTCCCCGATCGGGTGGTCCCAATGTTGCCCGAGGCGTTGTCAAACGGTTTATGTTCGTTGAATCCGCGCGTGGATCGCTTGTGCATGACCGCGGAACTCTACTTCGACAGAGAAGGCAATCTGTTCCGCTCGCGATTTTTCGAGGCGGTAATGAACTCACATGCGCGCCTGACTTACGACCAGGTCGGCGCCATACTGATCGGTGGTGATGCAGAACTAAGTGCCAGGCATGCGCAACTGCTGCCACATCTGCGCGATCTGCATGGACTCTACCGGATGCTGCACGCCGCGCGGGCGGAGCGCGGAGCGATTGACTTCGATACCGTCGAAACCCGGTTCCGTTTTGATGACAAAGGCAAATTGGCGGCGATTGAACCCATGGTGCGCCACGACGCTCACAAGCTCATCGAAGAGTGCATGCTGGCGGCAAACGTCGCGGCGGCACGCCATCTGTTGCGCAAAAAGATGCCGGCACTGTACCGGATTCACGAAAAGCCCAGCGCCGAGAAGCTGGCAGACCTGGGGGAGTTTCTGGCGGAGCTGGGCCTGCGCCTGGGAGGTGGGGCAGAGCCAACTGCGAAGGACTATGCGGATCTGTTGGATCGCGTCAAAACCCGGCCCGACTTCCATGTGATTCAGGTGGTGCTGCTGCGCTCCATGATGCAGGCGGTGTATTCAGACAACAATGTCGGCCATTTCGGCCTGGCGTTTCCGGCCTATGCGCACTTTACCTCACCGATCAGACGCTACCCTGACCTGATGGTCCATCGCGCGCTCAAACACCTGCTGACGGGCGAACCGCTGGAGGCCTTCGAATACACCCATCAGCACTTCGCGACGATGGGAGAGCATTGTTCGGCGACAGAGCGTCGTGCGGACGATGCGACCCGCGATGCGGCCGACACGCTGAAGTGCGAGTTCATGCTCGACAAGGTTGGTGAGTCGTTCGACGGGGTGATCTCCGGGGTAAACAGTTTTGGTATCTTCGTCGAACTCGACGGCATCTATGTATCGGGTCTGGTGCACATCACGGCGCTTGACCACGACTATTTTCACTTCGACCCAATAGGCCACCGGCTCACCGGAGATCGCACCGGCAGGGTCTATCGGCTCGGCGACACCCTCAGGGTGAAAGTGGCCGCGGTCAACATCGATGACCGCAAGATCGATTTTGTGCTGGCCGAACAGGTCGAGGGACCCGGTAAAGGGGGTTCCAGACGTCCCAGAGGAAAGCGGCCCGCGCGCGCGCCGCGCAACAAGCGGCGGGGCGACAAGAAGGCCCCGGGTTGAGCGGTAACTTTATCATCGGCATCCATGCGGTTCGCGCGGCGTTGAAGCACGGCAGACAACGCATCGATGGTCTGTGGTTTGATGCGGCGCGCAACGACCGGCGGCTGCGCCAGCTGCTCGACCAGGCGCGCGCGGCCGGTCTGCAGCCAGAGGCTTCTGATAAGGCAGCGCTTGACCGCTTGACTGCGGGCGCAAACCATCAGGGCATTGTGGCGCGTGGCGAGATCCCGGTGAGCCTGGGCGAGTCCGCCCTCGATGACCTGCTCGGCGGTCTCACGGCAGCGCCGTTTCTCCTGGTGTTGGACGGTGTCACGGACCCGCACAACCTTGGTGCCTGTCTGCGCACCGCGGACGCGGCGGGGGTGCACGCGGTGATTGCGCCACGGGACCGAGCCAGCGGCCTGACGCCAGTGGCGTGCAAAGTCGCCAGCGGCGCCGCTGAGACCGTGCCTTTTTTTCAGGTGACCAACCTTTCCCGGACCCTACGCCATCTGCAGCGTGTCCACCGGGTGTTCGTCGTCGGCGCCGCTGCGGAGGCTGCATCGGGGCTATTCGACGTCGACCTGGCCGGACCCTTGGCCCTGGTACTGGGCGCAGAGGGAGAAGGCATGCGCCGACTTACCGGCGAGACCTGCGATCAGCTGGTGCGCCTGCCGATGCTGGGGCAGGTCGAGAGCCTGAATGTCTCGGTGGCGGCCGGAATCTGCCTCTATGAGGCGTTGCGGCAGCGGCGCGGATAACGTGGGAACCCGTCCTTCGAGCTTGTTATCGGCCGCCTGACCGCCTAAGATATCGCGCCTGTTTGCCAACTCCGGTTGGCACTCCTTGCCTCACCGTCTCGCGCGGGAGGCTGTTGAAACCGTAAGGAGCGACAATGCGTCACTACGAGATTGTGTTTCTGGTCCATCCGGACCAGAGCGAGCAAGTGCCTGCGATGGTAGAGCGCTACCGGTCGACCATAGAGACTGGCGGTGGGACCCTGCACCGTCTGGAAGACTGGGGGCGACGCCAGCTCGCCTACCCGATCAATAAGATTCACAAGGCCCATTACGTCCTGATGAATGTCGAGTGTGGGGCCGATACCCTCGCCGAGCTCGAGAGCGCGTTCCGCTTCAATGACGCGGTGCTGCGCAATCTGGTGATTCGTCGCAAAGCGGCGGTTACCGGGACCTCAGCACTGGCCAAGGATGAGGAAAAAGACGAAGCGCCGTCCGCGGCGCCAGCCCGCTCTGAGCCACCGGCCAAAGAAGCCTCCGCCTGACGCCTGGGAGAATCTATAGATGTCACGCTATTTTCGTCGCCGTAAGTACTGCCGTTTCACTGCCGAGGGCATCAAGGAGATCGATTACAAGGATCTGAACCTGCTCAAACAGTTTGTCACCGAGACGGGTAAAATCGTGCCGAGCCGGATTACCGGTACCAGTGCGAGATACCAGCGCCAATTGGCCGACGCAGTCAAGCGCGCCCGATTTCTGGCGCTGCTGCCTTACTCAGACAGTCACTGATTGGAGGCGTCGGTTTGGCATTCATCGTGCTGGACCGATCTCAAGGATAAGCGCATGAAGGCCTTCGCCAGCTGGGTGATGAAAGGCCGGATGCAGGCGGTCATCGCGGCCTCGGTATCGGCGATTCTGGCATTGCTGGTCACGCCGCTGGGACTGATCAGCGCTGCGGTGATAACCCTGACGGTACTGCGTCAGGGCTGGCGCGAGGGCGCGCTGGTCTTAAGTACATCGCTGGCGGTGGTCGCGGCCTTCGGTGGTTTGCTGTTCCAGATGCCGCTTGCGACGCTGCTGATGGGCATAATTCTGTGGCTGCCGGCGGCACTGCTGGGTGGCGTGCTGGGGCAGACCGGAATCTTGCGCAAGGCGATCGAGGTGGCCGTGATCGCGGCCGCCGCAATTGTGGTGTTTCAGTATGTGTTGCTCGATGATCCGGCGGCCTTCTGGGCCGAGGCACTGAATACATTCTTGGTGGAGCGGATCGACGCCGAGACGCTGGATGCCGCGAGCGCCGGTCAGCTGGTGTCCCTGATGGCGGGATGGATGGCGGGTGGTGTGGCGGCGACCTGGTTTCTTGGTGCCGTGGCCTCATTGCTGCTGGCGCGTTACTGGGCGTCGCTCATCGACCGTCCTGGCGCGTTCGGCGCCGAGTTTCGCGCGCTGCGCTTTGGACGCTGGCTGTTGCTCGTGGTGCCGGTGTTGTTGGTCGCTGGCGTATTGATGACCGGTGGTGAGCCGAATTTCATGGGTCAGCTGTACTTGATTGGTATGGTGGTGTTTACGATCCAGGGGCTCAGCGTGGCGCATGGACTGGTCGCTGAATTTGGCGCCTCGTCCACCTGGCTGGTGGGTCTGTATCTGCTGCTGATCTTGGTCGCGCCGCAGGGCGCGGGCGCTATCGCCCTCGCCGGTTATGCGGATGGCTGGCTGGACTTTCGGGCTCGAGCCCGTGCGCGTCGGTCGGGGGCCGGCGGTAAATGAACTGAACTTAGAGGTTGAGCAACGATGGAAGTCATTCTGCTGGAGAAGGTGGCCAATCTGGGCGGCCTGGGAGAGAAGGTATCAGTCAAGTCCGGTTTTGGCCGTAACTTTCTGATCCCGAAGGGTAAGGCGGTGTTTGCCAGCCCGGAAAACGTCAGGCTGTTCGAAGAACGGCGCGCCGAACTGGAGCAGCAGGCGGCGGAAAAGCTGGCCGCCGCGGCGGCGCGCAAGGCGCAGATTGAGGGTCTGAGTGACGGTGTCACCATTACCCACAAGGCCGGCGAAGAAGGCCGCCTGTTTGGCTCGGTCGGCACCGCGGATATCGCCCGCGCCTGCAGCGAGGCCGGCGTCGAGATCGAGAAATCGGAGGTCCGTCTGCCCGAGGGCCCTTTCCGCGTGGCCGGAGACTACACGGTGACCCTGCATCTGCACAGCGACGCTGACGCGGCCCTCAAGGTCGTGATTGTCGGCGAGGAATAAGGCTTCGCGCGCGATGAGCCGCGCGCCCTAACCCGGGCTGCGGCAACCTGTCTGCAGCCCAGCCCAGTTTATTTCTTTGGCACGCTGGGCGGGGCGCCTCCTACAAGATTCTTGCATTGCGTGCTGCGCAGGCCGGTCGGCTTGTGGTGTAATCAAGACCTTCCCAGGCGGTTTTCTTTGGCGGCGCAATGATTGACGCGGTATACGAGTCTGTCCCCGAGTTGATGGCCGAAACGGGCCCGGATGCGCAGATGGAGGCGCTGCGCCTTCCCCCGCACTCGCTGCAGGCGGAGCAGTCTGTGCTGGGCGGCCTGATGTTGGATAACAGCGCCTGGGACCAGGTGGCCGACCAGATCACTGAGCAGGATTTCTATCGGCGTGAACACCAGCTGATCTTCTCCGCTATCGCCGGCCTGGTGGATGCAGACCGGCCGACCGATGTGGTCACACTGTCGGAAGAACTCGAGCGCCGCGAGTCGCTGCAAGACGTCGGTGGTCTGGCCTACTTGGGCGCGCTCGCGAACGACACCCCAAGTGCAGCAAACATCCAGGCCTATGCGGCCATCGTGCGCGAGCAGTCTGTAGTTCGCCAGCTGATCAAGGTCGGCAATCAGATTGCGGAGAGCGGCTTCCGGCCCAAGGGCCGCAAGGTGCATGAACTGCTGGACTTCGCCGAGAACCAGGTATTTCAGATTGCCGAGCAGCAGGCCCGCGGCGGTGGCGGATTTCGCTCGATTACGCGACTCCTGACCGAGACCATCAACCGCATCGAGGAATTGTATGGTAGCGATAATGCGCTGACCGGCGTGTCGAGCGGCTTCGCGGATTTTGATGGCAAGACCTCGGGCCTGCAGAAGGCGGATCTGATCATCGTGGCCGGCCGCCCGTCGATGGGGAAGACCAGCTTCGCGATGAATGTTGCCGAAAATGTAGCGGTAACGACGGGTCTGCCGGTGGCCATTTTCTCGATGGAGATGCCGGGCGAGGCGCTGACTATGCGTATGATCTCGTCGCTGGGGCGGGTCAATCAGCAGGCGGTGCGCTCAGGCAAGCTGGAAGACGACGACTGGCCGCGCGTTACCTCCGCGGTCAATATCCTCAACAATACGAAGCTGTTCATCGACGACACGCCGGCACTCACGCCGACGGATCTGCGTGCGCGATGTCGGCGCTTGACCAAGGAGAACGGACAGCTCGGCCTGGTAGTCATCGATTATCTGCAGCTGATGCAGGCGCCGGAATCGGGCGAGAATCGCACCACCGAGATCTCGGCGATCTCACGCTCCCTCAAGGCGTTGGCCAAGGAACTCAATGTGCCGGTGGTAGCGTTGTCGCAGCTCAACCGCTCGCTGGAACAGCGGCCCAACAAGCGCCCGGTAATGTCGGACCTGCGCGAGTCCGGCGCCATAGAACAGGATGCCGACCTGATCGCCTTCATCTATCGCGACGAGGTCTATAACGAGGATAGCCCAGACAAGGGCAAGGCCGAGATCATCATCGGTAAACAGCGTAATGGCCCGATCGGCACAGTGATGCTGACCTTCCAGGGACAGTTCACGCGCTTCGACAACTTTGCCTACGATGTCTACGGTGACGATCAGTACTGACTGAAATGGGCTGCGAAGTTCCGGATCAACAACGGGCGTGTCGCCGGCGCGGGACGTCGTGAATCAGTCCCTGTCGGCTTGACGGCTGCATCCATGCAGCCGACACCCGCGATCGCAACACCCCCGTATTTTCTGGACGCATGTACAAGGTGAGCAGAAAGAGTCCGTGAGCAAACCGGCCAAGCCCATCTACGTCTGTACCGAGTGTGGCGCGCAGAGTCCCAAGTGGGCGGGCCAATGCGCCGACTGCGCCGCCTGGAACAGCCTGCAGGAGACCGTGCCTGCGGTTGCCGGCAACGCGGACGGACGCTTTGCCGGATACGCGGGTGACGAGGGCGTACGGATCCGTAAACTGTCCGATGTCGTGGCACAGCGCACAGAACGCATGCCGACCGGCCTGCCGGAACTCGATCGAGTGCTCGGCGGTGGTCTGGTATCGGGCTCAGTGGTATTGATCGGCGGCGACCCGGGCATCGGCAAATCCACCCTGCTGATTCAGGCGCTGGCGCTGCTCGCGGAGGTTATGCCCGCCCTGTACGTCAGCGGCGAGGAGTCCGCTGAGCAGATCAGCCTGCGTGCCAACCGCCTCGGCCTGCCCGCGCAACGCCTGCGGCTGCTGACCGAGACCTGCATTGAACGCATCCTGGCGCTGATCGCCAGGGATCGTCCGCAGGTACTGGTGCTCGATTCCATCCAGACCTTCTACACCGAGTCTCTGCAGTCCGCGCCAGGTTCGGTGGCCCAGGTGCGTGAGTCCGCTGCGCGCCTGGTGCGCTTTGCCAAGCAGACCGGGACGGCCCTGTTTCTGGTGGGGCATGTGACGAAAGAAGGCGCGCTGGCCGGCCCGCGCGTGCTCGAGCATATGGTCGACACCGTGCTCTACTTCGAGGGCGAGAGCGGAAGTCCCTTCCGTCTGATCCGCGCGATCAAGAATCGCTTCGGCGCGGTCAATGAGCTTGGGGTGTTTGCGATGACCGACAAGGGGTTGCGCGAGGTAAGCAATCCATCCGCGATCTTTTTGTCACGGCATGAGCAACAGGTGCCTGGCAGCTGCATTCTGGTAACCCGCGAGGGTACGCGCCCATTGCTGGTTGAGGTGCAGGCGCTGGTCGATCAAAGTTCACTGGCCAACCCGCGGCGCGTTGCCCTGGGCCTGGAACAGAATCGGTTATCGATGCTGCTGGCGGTGATGCACCGCCATGGCGGTGTCGCGATGTTCGACCAGGATGTCTTTCTCAACGTGGTAGGTGGCGTGCGGGTGACAGAGCCGGCGGCCGATCTACCCGTGTTGCTGGCGGTGCTGTCGAGTTTTCGTGATCGCCCGCTGCCTGGGGACCTGGCGACCTTTGGCGAGATTGGGCTGGCGGGTGAGATCAGGCCGGTACCCAACGGTCAGGAGCGCCTGCGTGAGGCCGCCAAACACGGTTTCTCCCGCGTCATCGTGCCGAAGGCCAATGCGCCGAAGAAGGCGGTGGAGGGACTGGAGGTAGTCGCAGTGAGCCGTGTCGGCGAGGCCATCGAGGCACTCGGCTAGACAGGATGTTTTGACCTGCCCATGCGGTCAAGACGGCGCCGTTCCGATATTGTCTCGCCCATCCGAAATTCTCTGTCGTCTTGGTCCTGGAGCGGCCGTATGGCGAGCTTTTGAATCGCTGCCGTGTGCCGCCCAGGTCAATCCGGACGGTGTAACAGGCGCCGCTCGCCCGGACGGATGCGGGCCATCTTGACGGCGTTGTCCTGAATCTGCACCACCTCGATCGGGTAACCCGCCACCATCAGTGACGTGCCGGTCTCGGGTAGGCTTTCGAGGTGTTCGACGATGAGTCCATTGAGTGTCTTGGGGCCGTCGATGGGCAGGTCCCAGTGCATGGTCCTGACCAGATCGCGCAGACTGGCCGCGCCGTCGACGAGGAAGCTGCCGTCCGGCTGGGGCAGGACATCGGCGATGCTGTCGGCGGGGTCGGTCGCGAATTCACCGACGATCTCCTCGAGCAGGTCGGCCATGGTGACCAGGCCCTGGACATCACCGTACTCATCTACCACCAGGGCAGTGCGTCGCCGGTTGTGCTGAAAGTTCAGAAGCTGCTGGTTGAGTCGCGTACCCTTGGGAATGAAGTAGGGATCGCGAATAAGATCCTCGAGGACATCGCGCGTCATTTCCTTCTCCAGCAGCGCCTGCATCGCCCGCCGCGCATGCACGAATCCGACGATATGGTCGATACTGCCGTGGAATACCAGCACGCGGGTGTAGGGGGACTGCTCAAGTTGTTCGAGGATGACATCGATGGGGTTGTCCAGATCGATGCCATCGAGTTCGCTGCGCGGCACCATAATGTCATCGACGGTCACCTTCTCGAGGTCGAGGATGTTCAGCAACATCTTCTGGTGGCGTTGCGGGATCATCGCACCGGCCTCGTTGACCACGGTACGCAGTTCCTCACGGCTCAGCGCATTGCCCTCGGCATCGTCCGGGTAGATCCCCAGGCCGCGCAGAACGGCATTTGCCATCAGGTTGACCAGCCACACCAGCGGAAACATCACGCGTAGCAGCGGCGTGTAGACCCAGGAAGCCGGGAAGGCCAGGCGCTCAGGATGGAGTGCCGCCATGGTCTTCGGCGCGACTTCGGAGAAGATCAACACCACCAGGGTCAAGAGCCCGGCGGCGATCGGGATCGCGCCCTGGCCGCCGAGACGAATGGCGATAATGGTGGCCAGCGACGAGGCCAGAATGTTGACGAAGTTGTTACCCAGCAGGATCAGGCCGATCAGTCGGTCGGGCTTTTCGAGTAGCTTGTCGGCCAGTTTTGCCCCCGGGTTGCCCGCGGCGGCGAGGTGCCGCAGCCGATACCGGTTGAGGGTCATCAAGGCGGTCTCTGACCCCGAAAAGAATGCCGAAAGCATGAGCAGCAGGACCAGGGCGCCGAACAGCGCGCCGAGCGGAAGTTCGTTCAAGAGGGCGGATCCGGATCGCTGCCAGCACCGAACTTCTTTTTAGGAGTCGCCGCTGCTGCTGTCAAGCGCCGCCTGGGGTTGGCGGGCTGCGGCGTATTTTTGCGATCTGACGTAATTTTGACATCCACCGAGATGCGTGCTTAACTTGAGGAAGTAAAGCACTTTCGTTTGTGCCCAGCAAAGTCCTGACAACGGAGTCGGTTGGATAATGCCCGAAAACAGTAAAGGCCAATCCCTCAATGCCGTGACCGTGATGCTGGTGCTCGCCGATCCAGCGTCGCACGACTACCTGCAAAACATCCTGCAATTCATCGATTGCGGTGT
>JAHEJD010000077.1:0-6645 GCA_024639005.1 Chromatiaceae bacterium
TGAACACAGTGACGGTGTGTTCGGCATCCTCGGGCCCAAAGATCACCATCTGCTCTTCGCCGACCTCGTTCAGCGCCGCCAGCTTGAGCGCCGACTGGCGCTCGGCGGTGATCTCCGTGCGCGTCTCGAGGTCTATCACATTGCCCTGCAACAGGTACCGCCCATCGCCGGTGACGTACACCACGCGCATCCCTAAGGACACCTCGTAGAGATTCTCGATCGGTGTGGCGCGGATGTCGTCGGCCCGTAGATCCGGCAACAGCGCCTTCAGCGATGCGGTGATCTTATCGGCGATCGCCGGGTCGACCGCTGCCTGCGCAGGGGCGATCAGCAATAGCGCGCAAATGAACAAAACTCGTCTAATCATATTGAAAACTCAGTCGCGAAAATTGATGAACTGCAGCGGCAGCCCGAAGTCCACATTTTTGAGCAGCGCGATAACCGCCTGCAGATCGTCGCGTTTCTTGCCGCTGACCCGCACCTGCTCACCCTGGATCTGGGCCTGCACCTTGATCTTCGAGGCCTTGATCTCCTTGACCATTTTGCGGGCGGTATCGGTATCGATACCCTGACGGATGGTTACCGCCTGGCGCGCCCGATTGTTGGCCGTCTCGGCCTTGCCTATCTCCAGACACCCAATGTCGACCGACCGTTTGGCGAGCTTTTTCTGCAGGATGTCCATCATCTGCTCGAGCTGAAACTCGCTCTCCGCCTGCAGCGTCACTGTCTCGCCGTCGAGACTCAACTTGGCGTCACTCCCCTTGAAGTCGAACCTCGTGCCAACCTCGCGATTCGCCTGGTCGGCCGAGTTGCGCACCTCCTGCCAGTCGACTTCAGATACGACATCGAACGAGGACATAGCCCAGCTCCACAACAAGACCGCCGCAAGGCTATCACATGGAGCGGCCCGAATTGCCTGCAACAATCAGGAAATCCACGGCGATGGCGTCCCTGACAGTCAAGGCGCGGCCAGCCATTGCTCGACGTCTTCGGCCAGCACGCGAGCCGCCGCGAGCGGCGTCTCGCCGAGCCCTTTCGGCCCAACACAGGCCGCCAGGATCAGCACCAGCACGCCGAGGACCGGCAGGCGGAAACCAAAGCGCCCTTCCGGCGCCTCCCAGGCCTGGTCCGTCGCAATCGAGACCCCTGACATGAGTACCAGGAATCCCAGCAGACTGCGTAATGCGTTCGGATCAGCCCCGCGGGTGATGGCGCGCATGCAGCGCCTGCAGCCGCTGGCGTGCGACATGGGTGTAGATCTGGGTGGTCGACAGCGAACTGTGGCCGAGCAGCAGCTGCACCACACGCAGGTCGGCGCCATGATTCACCAGGTGGGTGGCGAACGCATGGCGCAACGTATGGGGTGACAGCGACTGGTGGATACCGGCCGCCAGCGCATGCTTCTTGATCCGATACCAGAATGCCTGGCGTGTCATACCGGTGCCGCGCCGGGTAGGAAACAGCGCGCTGCAGGGCTGCGCGTCCAAGAGCTCGCGCCGCGCGCTGGCGACGAAACGCTCGATCCAGCGGATGGCCTCGTCACCCAAGGGCACCAGGCGCTCCTTATTGCCCTTGCCGGTGACTCTGACCATTCCCTGGGTCAGGCTCAGCTGGTCGGGCTGCAATCCGACCAGCTCGCTCACCCGCAGACCGGAGGCATACAGCACCTCGAGCATCGCGCGATCGCGCAGCCCCTCGGCCGTGGACAAATCGGGCGCATTGAGCAGGGCCTCGACCTCCGCCTCGCTCAAAGATTTGGGCAGTGGACGACCAAGACGCGGCGCCTCGATCTGGGCGGTCGGGTCTACCGCGACGTCGTGTTCACGCAGCGCCCATTGGTAAAACTGGCGCAGCGTCGACAACCGTCGGGCACTGGTCCTGGGCTGGGCGCCGCTGTCGACACCGGCGGCCAGGAAGGCCAGCAGCTGCTCGCGGCGCGCCCCCAACAGATCGGTCTGGGCATTTTCCGTCAACCACCGCGCAAAGTGGCGCAAGTCAGACTGATATGACGCCAGGGTGTTCGCGGACAGGCCGCGCTCCATCCAGGCGGCATCTGCGAAGCGTTCGATCTCGGCCGCCGCCGTTGCGCTGATCTGCGACTCTGTCTCACCCCCGCGGTAGCCCGCCACCCCGGATCCTCCTCGAGATTCACACACGGCGCCTTGCGCAAATCCGTCGCGTTCCGGCCGGTACAGAGGACCGATTCGCGGTATGCAAGGCCCAGATACCTAGATTCCATCACACCCGCGTGTAAGGATAACCCGACGTAGAACGTTGTGGAGGCGCCGTGCGAGATCGGTTGCGTGTGTTGCTGGATTCCCTCGAGTCGGAGCTGCGCTTGCAGGGCCGCTGGGACAGCCTATCGCCGCCAGAGGGGGCACTGCGGAGTACAGAGCCGTTCGCCGTCGACACACTCGAATTCGATCAGTGGCTGCAGTGGATCCTGCTCCCAAGGCTGAATGATCTGCTGCTGCGCCAACAGCCTTTGCCAACGAGCTGCGCGATCGAGCCCATGGCTGAGGAATGCTATGGGCCGGACGATCCCACAACCACGAGCATAGTCTCGATGATCGCGCAGATCGACGCGCTACTGAACGATCCTGACGGCGACCGCAATTGAGGAGAAGTAGGCGCTGTTTTTCCACATTGCCTGTGGAAAACTCTGTGGACAACATGCAGAGATTGGCGTGGAGGCCGCATACGATCGTATCAGTCATTATTTTGACCAAATTCTAGCCAATTTCGAATTTTTTCAATTTTTTCTGAATGTTAGATAGCTATCCTCAAGTGGCGCCTGGTAATAATCCTGCAACTGTTGCAGATTGAGCCCGTGATATTCCGCCTGTGCATAATCATTTCTGACTAATATGGCTTACAGGCAGGTAGAAAACCCGGTGCCAAACATGGCGATACCCTTCTGGCGGCGCAAAAATCTCGATGAAATGAACCACGAGGAGTGGGAGTCTCTGTGCGACGGTTGCGCCAAATGCTGCCTGTACCGACTCGAGGACGAAGACACCCGGCAGATCCACTTCACCAATGTGCATTGCCGCCTGCTCAACACCGAAACGGCGCGCTGCGCAGATTACCCGCATCGCTCTAGGCGGGTTCAGGATTGTGTGACCATCACGCCCGCGGTGCTCAAAGACCCCTACTGGCTGCCAAAGACCTGTGCATATCGGCTGTTGGCCGAGGGTCGCGACCTGCCGCGCTGGCACCCGCTGGTCTCGGGTGACCCCGCAAGCGTCATGCGCGCCGGGCAGCGCGTCTGCGGGCGATCGATCTGCGAGGATGACGCCGATGCTCTCGAGAAGCATCTGGTCGATTGGATCGAGTAGTCTGGTGCAATCTTGATCCAGGGTAGACTGAGCGGTCTCAGGGCGAAAAACGCGTCAGAAGGGCCATCTCACCCGCGCCTTCCGGCAGCCTGACGGACACCTCCCAGCCACCGCCGGGCACTTCAAGCAACGGATTTCCCTGCTTGTCCAGCATGGTCTCCAGGCGGAAACGCCGGTTGCCGTCGGGTGCAAGCAACTCCATTTCGTCACCGACGCGGAACTTGTTCTTGACCCGGAGTCTGGACAATCCCGTCGCTGGATCGATGCCCGCCACCTCTGCGACGAATTGCGACCTGGCACTGCTGGATGAGCCCTGACGATAGTTTTGCAGATCCTGGCTCGCATGACGCTGCAAGAAACCGTCCGTATAGCCACGATTGGCAAGGTTCTCCAACTCGGCCAACAGCCCGGGATCGAACGGCCGCTGCGCGACGGCATCATCGATCGCACGCCGATACACCTGCGTAGTTCGCGCCGTGTAGTAGTGCGACTTGGTGCGGCCCTCGATCTTGAGGCAATCGACGCCGATCTCGGTGAGCTGCTGGACATGCTCGACTGCACGCAGATCCCGCGAATTCATGATGTAGGTGCCGTGTTCGTCCTCGAAAATCGGCATGAAATCCCCCGGGCGCTCGCGCTCCTCGAGGTAGTAAACTTCGTCCGCCTTCGGATGACGCTTGATCTCGGCCAATGGAATCTCGGCCACTGCGTCCAAGTCCTCGCGTGCGATCTTGTAGTCCCAGCGGCAAGAATTGGTGCAGGCACCCTGGTTGGCATCGCGATGGTTGAAGTAGCCGGACAAAAGGCAGCGGCCAGAATATGCGATACACAGCGCGCCATGCACGAATACCTCGATCTCCATATCGGGGCATGCCTGGCGTATCTCGGCCACCTCGTCGAGTGACAGCTCGCGCGACAGAATGACGCGAGTCAGACCGACCGACTGCCAAAACTTCACGCCGGCTGCATTCACGGTATTGGCCTGCACCGACAGATGGATGGGCATCTCCGGCCATCGCTCACGCACCAACATGATCAACCCGGGATCGGCCATGATCAGCGCGTCTGGGCGCATGGCCACCACCGGGGCGATGTCGTCCAGAAAGGTGTTCAGCTTGGCGCCATGCGGCATCACATTGGTAGCGACGAAGAATTGCCGGCCTTGGCGATGTGCCTCGTCGAGGCCGGTCCGCAGATTGTCTTCCAGAAAGTCGTTGTTACGCACCCGAAGGCTATAGCGCGGCATGCCCGCATACACGGCATCCGCACCATAGGCGAAGGCATATCGCATATTGCGTAGGGTGCCGGCGGGGGCAAGCAGTTCAGGGCCTTTCATCGGGCGGTCCAGGGGCTCAGCAGGGGCTGGGGCCATGATTGTCGCGCAGTTTCGCGGCCGCGAAAAATCGTGTCGAAGAGACCGACATCAATAGACGACCCTGTGCCGGGCCAGGACGATCAGCAGCAGAATCAGCAGCAGGATCACCCAGGTCGATCCATAGATCAGCGTGGACTGGCGCGCCTTGCGACGCTCGTGCCAGGTGCGCGGCTTGACGCCCTTGGCCATGAACACCAGCTTGGCGGCGACGATGACACACACCACGTTGACCGCCAGCAGCAGCATGGCGCCAGCGGCGAGCTGCGGATGCCCGGCACCCAGCAGCATGCCCATGGTCGCGGTGGGCGGCAGCAACGCGACAGCCACCATCACGCCGACCAGGGTCGAGGAAAGCCCGGTACTCAGCGAGAGCACCGCGGCCGCCCCGGAGGCCAGCGCCAACGCGATGCCATCGAGACCAACATCAGTGCGAGCGAGGATCTCTGTGCTGGCGAGCAGCATCTCGCCACGTCCAATATCTACCGGCCAGGTCACACCGATCACAAAAGATAGCGCAAAGGCCAGGCCGAGCCCGGCCAGGCCCGCCTTCAGCGATTTCCACACCAGATCGCCATCGCCTAACGATGATCCGAAGGCGAGCGCAATTATCGGCCCGAGCAGCGGCGCAATCACCATCGCCCCAACCACCACCGCGACGTTGTCCTCGATGAGGCCGATCGCGGCAACCACCGTCGACAAGAAGGTCAACAACAGAAAATTGCTGTCGACCCGCGCACCCTTCTCGATCTGTGACATCAGTTCTTCGCGTGTCGCTGCAGCGGCGTACTGACTGTCCTCCTCTTCGCGCGGCAGGACGGTATCGATCGGCAGCACGACAATGCGGGTATTTTCTGAGCCGCCAAACAGGCTCTGCAGCGCATCCATTACTGGCTGACGCGTCTTGTCGTTCACCAACATACGAAATGCACGGCGGCCGTCGTCGGCGGGCGCACCCCACCAACAGTCGGTGACCGCATGCTGGTCCGCGATACCCGAAAGGGTGTCGGTGTGGCCCGCATCGGCGACTATCTCGATCAGACGCATGGTGTTTCATCCCCTGCAGACAAACTGGAAGACTCCCGATGATTGTAACCGCGCTATCGCGCACAATGGGGTGCCTGGGATGACCCAACAGCCAAGGGCCATGAATATAATAGCCATTGCGCATCGCACCGATGCACGGGTTTTCAGCCGACCGTTTGGTAATAGAGATTCTGCGGGTGCCTGGCCTCGGCGAAGAAATACCAGCGCTCCGCCATCAGGCCGAGGTATTGGACAGCAAAGGCGAGGAGGGGAAGATAGGCCGACTGCAGCGCATTCGACGCTGCCAGCAACGCGACAGGCAGCACAAACACGGTCACCAGGAAGAATCCCTTGATCGACGCCAGGGTCGTGTTTCCGACACCGTGAAAGAATTCGCGGGTGTTGAACGAACCACCCATGAAACCCATCGAACGTTGGCGGATCGCGCTGTGCCGGATACCGATCGCGGTCTGTAACGTCGACTTAGGCTTGATACGTGTGTTGCGATACAGCGATAAACCGCGCGTGATGGCAGCCAGCACCGTAAAGATGACCGCCCAGACGCCGAAGAAACCGACCAGCGCAACGCCGCGCCATGCGGAGAACGCCGCGGCGAGGGTGAAGCCCGATGCCAGGCCAAACAGCAGAAAATTGGCGACCGTAAGGGGACTGTGCCATTCCTGGAGAAAACGCAGGCTCGCATAGATCATCGCGGTACACACGAACAGCACAATGGACATCAAGGCGCCGACGATGCCGAGCAGCAACGTCGGATCGACCGGGATTTGCCCCTGAATGACGAACAGCGGGTCGGTCATATGAAAATAGTGGGCGGCGCCGTACAAGACAACGAGCAACATGAACATCGGCAACGCGATCAACTCGCGCGATAGCCAGGAGGAGCGCCAC
>JAHEJD010000077.1:6745-11886 GCA_024639005.1 Chromatiaceae bacterium
CCCCTGAATGACGAACAGCGGGTCGGTCATATGAAAATAGTGGGCGGCGCCGTACAAGACAACGAGCAACATGAACATCGGCAACGCGATCAACTCGCGCGATAGCCAGGAGGAGCGCCACCGGGCTACACCGCGCCAGGCGCGGGTGAGAAAGTAGCTCGGCTTACCGAGATGGAATATCGCGGCCACCAGGCCACCGCCGAGCAGGACCAGCGCCAGGGCGCTTCCCATGGCATAGAAGCTGACGCTGTCCTGCGGTTCGAGGAGATTGGCCAGCGAATAGACCTGACCGGTCACCAGGGACATGAACAACCCCTGGCCGGCGCCGATCAGCGTGGTCAGGAAGATTACCGAGAATGCCGGATGCATAGAAAACTCCCAAATCGGTGACAGCAGACACTGGCCAATAGAGACACGCTTTTTTCGTGTTCGTTAGTAGGCAACATCGTCCAGCGTCTCGCCTTCGGCGGCCGGCAACGGCGCCTCTTTCTTCAGCGGGTTGTCGGCGCGCTCCAGTTCGTCATCGAAGATCTGGATACGCGTCTTGCGCCGCGGCAGATAATGGTTCGCCGGTTGCGTGCCCCACTCGGGCATCAACTGGTAGCCACCGTTCTCACGGATCGCAATAGAGACATCAGAATCCGGATCATGCACGTCCCCATACAGCCGCGCTGTGGTCGGACAGGCCAACACGCAGGCGGGCTTGCGCTCGTTCTCCGGGAGGCTCTGGTCGGAAATACGATCGATGCACAGCGTACATTTCTTCATCACCTTTTGCTGCTCATCGAGTTCGCGCGCACCATACGGGCAGGCCCAGGCGCAGTACTTGCAGCCAATGCACTTGTCGTAATCGACCAGCACCACCCCATTGTCCTCCCGTTTATGCGAGGCGCCGGTCGGACACACAGGGACACAGGGTGGCTCTTCGCAATGCAGGCAGCTCTTGGGAAAGTGCACAGTCTCGGTCTGTGGATACTCACCGACCTCAAACATCTGCACGCGATTGAAGAAGGTGCCGGTCGGGTCCGCGTCATAGGGCCGTTGATCGACCAGTGCACCCGCCCAGCCAGAGGTGTTCCATTCTTTACACGACGTAACACAGGCGTGGCAGCCCACGCAGACGTTCAGGTCGATTACCAATGCCAGCTGGGTCATGAGCAATATTCTCCGGTCGCGCGCCGTGGACCCGGACCACTCGCGCGCGTGACGTTCAGGAAGCAATAACGCAACACTCGATGCCCCCTTCTAAAAGCGAACCGCCGGTGGGATGGCCGATTACCGGCCACGGGTCTTGAATCTGCCGGCGAAATACGCCTGCCATTTGCCGCGTTTTGCAGCCTGTCCGGGCACGCGGCGCTGCGCCTCAAACTGCGGGGAGGTCGCGCGCGGTTCGCTGTCATCGGCCTTGTAGACCTTCACCCGCACGTCGAACCATGCCGCCTGCCCCGTGACGGGATCCGAGTTGGATAACTGCGACTCCGCCTCACCGGCCGGCAGTTCTTCCG
This sequence comes from Chromatiaceae bacterium, assembly GCA_024639005.1. Classification (GTDB taxonomy): domain Bacteria; phylum Pseudomonadota; class Gammaproteobacteria; order Chromatiales; family Chromatiaceae; genus Thiosocius. The sequence continues at coordinate 8,251 of JAHEJD010000077.1, forward strand.
CGATAACATGGTTGAGCAGGAAACCCTTTTGCGCCTCGTTGGCCTTGGCTTTCAGCCCCCAGGCACCCGCTGCCTTGCCGATGGCGTTCCAGGTCCATACCGTGCCCGGTTCGACCGCTTCGGAAAAACGCGCCATACAGCGCACCTTGCCGTGCGGCGACTCGACCCAAACCCAGTCGCCGTCGTTAAAGCCCTGTGCGGCACCCAAACGGGGACTGACGAACAGATAGTTGTGGGTGTGGATCTGGCGCAGCCAGGCATTTTGGCTATCCCAGGAGTGATACATCGCCATTGGCCGCTGGGTGAGTGCGTTCAGCGGATACTCATGGGTGTCGACCAATGCCGACTCCAGCGGCTCGTGATAAAAGGGCAGCGGATCGAAGTAGGTCTCGACCCGTTTGGCCAGGCGCTGGGGCGGCTGTTTTCCGGGGCGCCTGCCCTGCGCCGCCAGGCGAAATTTCTGCAGCACCTCGGAGTAGATGTGGACGTTGATGGGCTCCGCATAGCGCGTCATGCCGTGCGCCCGGGCCCATTCAAGATAGCCCTTGTTCCAGTTGCGCATGTACTGATAAGACTTTGGCAGCTCGTAGTGAAACACGCAGTTGTTATTGGCATACATCTCCCACTGACGGGGGTTAGGCTCGCCCTTGAGAAACTTCTCGCCACCCTTGCCCCGCCAACCCGACAGGAAGCCGATCCCGGAACCCGGCGAGGTCTCGTAATTGATAATGAAGTCGGGATAGTCGCGGAATTTGCGCACCCCCGCATCATCGACGAAGGCCGGCAGCTTCAGCCGCGTACCCAATTCGATTAGGACCTCCTGAAACGGCCTGCAATCCCCCTTGGGGGGCACCACCGGGATCCGCACTGAATCCATCGGCCCGTCGAATTCGGAGATCGGCCGGTCGAGCATCGACAGCGCATCGTGGCGCTCCAGATAGGTCGTGTCGGGCAGCACCAGGTCGGCGAACGCGACCGTCTCCGACTGGAATGCATCGCAGACGACAATGAACGGGATCTTGTATTCACCGTTTTCGTCTTTGTCCACCAACATCTCGCGCACCTTGGCGGTGTTCATCGACGAGTTCCAGGCCATGTTGGCCATGAACAGCATCAAGGTGTCGATCCTGTAGGGATCGCCGCGCCAGGCGTTGGTGATCGCGTTATGCATCAGGCCATGCACCGACAGCGGGTATTCCCAGGAGAAGGCCTTGTCGATGCGCACCGGCTCGCCCTGCTCATCGACGAACAGGTCATTGGGATCGGCCGGCCAGCCCAACGGCATGCCGTCCAGTGGGGTGTCCGGCTGCACGGCCTGCGGCCCCTTCGGCGGCTTCGGGCAGGGCGGGATCGGCCGCGGGAAGGGCGCCTTGTGGCGAAACCCGCCCGGACGGTCGATCGTGCCTAGCAGGGTCATCAACACGCCCAGCGTACGGATGGTCTGAAAGCCGTTGGAATGCGCGGCCAGGCCGCGCATCGAGTGAAAAGCGACCGGGTTGCCGATCACCGAGTCGTGTTCGCGCCCCCAGACGTCGGTCCACTGGATCGGCAGTTCGATCTTCTGGTCGCGCGCAGTGACGCCCATCTCATGGGCAAGGCGCTGGATGGTGTCGACCGGGATACCGGTGATACCCGCCGCCCACTCGGGCGTATACTCCGCGACACGCTCCTTGAGCATCTGCAACGCCGTCTTCACGGGCTTGCCGTCGACCTCGTAGCTACCCAGCAGGTAAGGGTCACAGCCGCCGCAGCGCACGTCGACCGGGCCATTGGTCTTGCGGTCCCACCAGACTTTGTTCTGTGGGTCGAAACAACCCTCTTCGACCGGCCTGTCGGTACGCAGGAACATACCGTAGGCGTCCGACGCGGTATCCAGGTTCACCAGTTCGGCGGCGTTGGTGTAATCGACCAGGAAGTCGCGATCGTAAAGGCCCTGTTTGATGATCTCGTGGGTAATTGCAAGCAGCAGCGCGCCGTCGGTCCCCGGCTTGATCGGTACCCATTCGTCGGCGATCGCCGAATAGCCGGTGCGGACCGGATTGATAGAGATGAAGCGGCCACCGCGACGCTTGAACTTGGCGATTGCGATCTTCAGCGGATTGGAATGGTGATCTTCGGCGGTACCGATCATCACGAACAGCTTGGCGCGATCCAGATCGGGACCGCCGAACTCCCAGAAAGATCCGCCGATGGTGTAGATCAACCCTGCGGCCATATTGACGGAGCAGAAGCCGCCGTGTGCCGCGTAGTTCGGTGTACCGAACTGCTTCGCGAACATCCCGGTCAACGCCTGCATCTGGTCGCGGCCGGTAAACAGCGCAAATTTCTTGGGGTCTTCGGCGCGCAACTTGCCCAGGCGTTGCTGCAAGATGTCGAAAACCTCCGCCCAGGTGATCTCCTCGAAGTCTGATTCGCCGCGGGCGCCGCTGTTGCGGCGTCGTAGCGGCCTAGTCAGCCGCGCGGGCGAATATTGCTTCATGATCCCCGAGGCACCCTTGGCGCAGATCACGCCTTTGTTCAAAGGGTGGTCGGGGTTGCCCTCGATATGCCGAATGTCGCCGTCGCGCAGGGTGACGCGGATCCCGCAGCGGCAGGCACACATGTAGCAGGTCGTGTTCTTGACCTCCTTACGGCCTGTCTCGGCGTCGTTGGCAAGAACGGGGTCCAACATAGATGAGGCCTTAGGCGCGAGCGCATTGAGTGAGATAATCCGAAGCCGCTAATATACTAATCTTTCCTCGGGTCGATAGCAATTTGCCGGCCGCCCTCAGAGACGGCGCGATAGTCACTCAAAACGTAAACGACCGAATGGCGAGAAACATCAAGGCGTCAGTGGGCTTGAAGAAGATAGTCAGCGGCGTCCTCGTCGCGCGATCAGTACTGGCGTTGGCGGACGATCTCGTAGCCGTGCTGGTCAGGCTTCCAGCCCCAAAAGTAGGCCTGCAGGTCGCGCACCGCATCAAACTCCGCGTTCCGATAGGAAGTTCCGCTGAAACCGCAGCCCATCGCCGAGCGGTCGCGACCACGAATGTCCTTGAATTCGCTGCGGATCACGACCACGTAGGCCCGCTCGAGATCGGTGAGATTCTGCGCGCGCATTACGTCGAGGTGCTTCTTGTAGTCGCCGTAGCCTTTCGCGCGCAGCTCGGCCTCGGCCCTCTCCTGGGCCTCCACCGGGTGTGCTGTGCCGACTACGAGCGCGTAATCCAGCGTCTTCCCCTCGAACTTGGCCATGACACAGGCCGCGCCGCCTGCGCGCACGGGGTTGCCGAGCACGGTCAGAAAGAGGAGAGGCAGAAGGAGCAGACGCATAGGCTTAGTGGGCGTGGCAGCACTCAACCCTGAGAAGCGTCACGCGTCGCTGTTCCTTTAATCAAATCCACCACATCTCACGAGGCGCGGGAACTTACGAGGCCTTCGAGGCCGGTCCCGACTGGCTGCAGCGAGCACGGCCCGTTAGGGCGCGTATATCGCCGCCTGCAGCAGGAAATCAGTGAGATTTGCAGGCCAAACGGGAAAGACTTACCTTGTTTTCGACTCGTCGGTGAGCGTTGGAGAGGAGCGAAAATCATGCTGTTTGGCGATCGGGAAAACCGGGCCCTCGAGGACCCACACCTACGCTCAGGTAAGAGCAGA
>JAHEJD010000078.1 GCA_024639005.1 Chromatiaceae bacterium
AGGCCGAGCGATTCCGCCGTCAGGTCGAGGAGAAGGAGGCGGGCGACGATGAGGCGATGCATTTCGATGCGGATTACCTGCGGGCGCTCGAACATGGGATGCCGCCGACCGCCGGCGAGGGTATCGGTATCGACCGCCTGGTGATGTTGTTCACCAACGCAGCGTCGATCCGCGATGTCCTGCTGTTTCCGCACATGCGTCCGGAGGACTGACGGACGTACTTTTTTGCCCTGTGCACTACACAATGCGGCATTTCGTCACGCGAATGACACGCGAAGCGTGTTAAGAATACACATTTTGACAGCCACTGAGGGGCGCTCGTATGGAAACCAGTGCAGCAAATCGCGAAACGGCCGAACAGAATTGGGTTTACGCCTTCTCAGAGGGCGACGGTAAAGACAAGAAACTGCTTGGCGGGAAGGGGGCAAATCTCTGTGAAATGACCCAGATCGGCCTCAATGTGCCGCCGGGGTTTGTGATTACCACCGAGGCGTGTCTGCACTTTCTTGCGTCGGACAGCAAATCCGTGCCCGAGGACATGATGCGCCAGGTACGCGAGCATATGGCTCGGGTGGAGCAGGCGACCGGCAAGGGTTTCGGTGATCCCGACAATCCGCTGCTGGTCTCGGTGCGCAGCGGCTCGGCGATGTCGATGCCGGGAATGATGGACACCATCCTCAACCTCGGTCTCAACGCCGAGACCCTGCAGGGCGAGATCCGCCAGACCGGCGATCCGCGTTTCGGCTATGACGCCTATCGTCGTTTCATCCAGCTGTTCGGCAAGGTGGCTATGGACGTGCCGGATGAGGTCTTCGATGCCGAGTTCGAGGCGGTCAAACAGGCCGCCCATGTGACGACCGACATTGGGTTGGCGGCGGACGATCTGCGCGAGATCAGCGACCGGTTCCTGAGGGTGTTCCGGGAACATACCGGCCGGCCGTTCCCGGAAGACCCCTTCGAACAGCTCGAGATCGCGATAAAGGCGGTGTTCGGTTCGTGGATGGGCAAGCGCGCCGTGGATTACCGGCGCGAGTTCAAGATCACGCCAGAGATGGCCAATGGAACCGCAGTCAACATCTGCACTATGGTGTTCGGCAACCGCGGCAACGACTCGGCCACCGGGGTTGGCTTCACCCGTAACCCGGGGACCGGCGAGGACAGTCTGTTCGGTGAGTACCTGGTCAACGCCCAGGGCGAGGACGTGGTCGCCGGAATTCGGACGCCAAAACCAATCCACCAGCTTGCGGTCGAGATGCCGGAGATGGCGCGTCAGCTGGATGAACTGCGCGACCGACTCGAGAGCCACTACAAAGAAGTTCAGGATTTCGAGTTCACCATCGAACGCGGCACGCTGTATTGCCTGCAGACGCGCAACGGCAAGATGAATGCGATCGCCATGGTGAGAACCTCCGTGGAGATGGTGCAGGCCGGGCTGCTCAGTAGGGAACAGGCGCTGCTGCGCATCGATCCGATGCATCTGGAGCAGATGCTGTATCCGCGTCTAAGTCCCGAGTTCAAGGGCGAGCCGATGGCTCAGGGTCTGCCTGCGTCGCCCGGCGCGGCCTCCGGCTATACGGTGTTCGATGCCGACCGGGCCGAGGTGCAGGGCAAGGACCTCGGGCGGCCTGTGATTCTGGTTCGCGAGGAGACCAAGCCGGAAGACATCCATGGCTTCTTTGCCTCAGAGGGTATTTTAACCAGCCGCGGTGGCAAGACGTCGCACGCCGCCGTGGTGGCGCGCGGCATGGGCAAACCCTGCGTGGCAGGCGCCGAGGGCATCCAGGTGGATGTGCAGCGGCGCGAGGCGCATGTCGGGACACATGTGATTCGCGAAGGCGAGATGATTACCATCGACGGCTCGAGTGGAAATGTCTATCTCGGCCAGGTGCCGATGGTAGAGCCCGATTTCTCTGACGAGCTCAAGCAGTTGCTGCAGTGGGCCGACGAGGTTGCGCGCCTGCATGTGATGGCGAATGCCGACACCCCGCCCGATGCGGCGCGAGCGCTCAAATTCGGGGCGCGTGGTATCGGGCTGTGCCGCACTGAGCGCATGTTTAATGCCGTGGACCGCCTTCCGGTAGTGATCGAGATGATCGTGGCCGAGGATGAGGCGCAGCGTCAGGCGGCACTCGACAAGCTGCTGCCGATGCAGCGTGCAGATTTCCGTGGCCTGTTCGAGACCATGGCACCCTACCCGGTGACTATCCGCCTGCTCGATCCCCCGATCCATGAGTTTCTGCCCAGCGAGCGTCAGCTGCAAAACGACATTGAGCAGCTGGAACATCTGCGCGACTCGGCGCGCGGCATGGACGTGCTGGCGAGTTCGCTGATGCTGCTCGACGGGGGCATCAGTGCCGAAGGCGAACCGGCCGCGAAGCAGATCGTCAGCGCGGACCTGGTCGAGGCGGCGATTAGCAAGAAGGAGCAGATGTTGCGCAAGGTGCGGGCACTGACCGAGGTCAATCCGATGCTCGGTCACCGTGGGGTGCGCCTGGGAATAACCTATCCGGAGATCTACCGCATGCAGATCCGCGCGATCCTCGAGGCCGAGGCGGAGTGTGCGGCGAAGGGGCTCGAGGTGCATCCACAGATGATGGTTCCGCAGGTCTGCACCGCGGCGGAGCTGCGCTGGATCAAGCAATATGTCGAGGAAATCCGCGCAGACATCGAGGCCAGCACCGGGCAGACGCTCAACTGCCGCTTCGGTACCATGATCGAGGTGGTGCGCGCCTGTATGCGTGCCCAAGGGCTTGCGCAAGAGGCGGATTTCTTCTCCTTCGGCACCAATGATCTTACCCAGGCGGCCTTTTCATTCTCGCGCGAGGACGCCGAGAACAAATTTCTGCCGCTGTACAATCAGAGCGACATCCTGCACGACAACCCGTTCGAGGTGTTGGATATCAAGGGCGTCGGCAAGCTGATGGAACTGGCGGTGCAATGGGGCCGCGAGGTCAAGCCGGACCTGTCGGTCGGCATCTGCGGTGAACACGGCGGACATCCCTCATCGATCGCATTCTGTCACAACGCGGGGCTGAACTATGTCTCCTGCTCCGCGCCGCGGGTGCCGGTGGCAAGGTTGGCGGCGGCGCATGCGGCGTTGAAGGACTGACCGCGGACAAGACCGCCGCGATTCGGCTTGGAGAGTCTGCACGGACATTGCTGATCCCGCTGCTCGGGATCAGACGACTGGCCTTTACGTGGCAACGTAGGGGCGTCAGCTTGTGGCCAGGTGTCGCTCGCTCAAGGCGAACATCAGCAGCGCCCACATAGTGGTGCTGTTGTCGCGACGACCGCTGGCGTGCTGCTGTTGCAGCTGTCGGAGATAGCCGCCGTCGAACAGGCCGCTGTCGGTCATGGCCTCGCTCAGCACCTCGCGTCGGTATTTCTCTGCCAGGGGGCCGCGGAACCACTCCGCCAGCGGGATCGAGAAACCCTGTTTGGGACGGTACATGATGTCATCCGGCAGATAGGGCCTGAGCGCACGTTTGAACAAGTGCTTGCCGTCGCCACCGACGAGCTTCCACTCTGGTTTCAGGCCGGACATCCACTCCACCAGCTGGTGATCCAGCAGCGGTACGCGCACCTCGAGGGAGTGCGCCATACTGGCGCGGTCGACCTTGTGCAGGACGCCAACCAGGAACGTCTTGAGGTCGAGGTACTGGACCAGTGACAATGGATGTCCGGTCGGCGCAGACGCCGCGTGTTCACGCAGCACCTCTACGGCGTTGTAGCCGGCCAGTTCACGCCGCAACGATGCGCTGAACAGCTTGTCTCGCTGCGCATCATCGGTGCGCGATACGCTGTGGAACCAGGCCGCTATGCTGTCTCGGGCCAAGGCCTGCAAGGTGGTCTTTGCACGCAGGTAACGTGGTGCCCAATCGGCCTTCGGGTAGACGGCGCCGAGCGGGCCGAACACCGCCTTGCGCAGCCCTAGCGGAAGCCGGCTGCGCAAGCGTTCCTCGGCCAGGTGCATGCGATAGCGGCGATAGCCGGCAAGGTTTTCATCGCCGCCGTCGCCGGACAGCGCGACCGTCACCCGCCGCCTGGCCGCCTCGCACACTCGGTAGGTCGGCATCGCGGAGCTATCGGCGAAGGGCTCGTCGTACAACCATCCCATCTTGTCGATCAGTGCGAAGTCGTCGGCCGCCACGGTGTCGGTTTGGTGGTCGGTGTGATAACGGTCGGCGACCTGGCGGGCGTAGCGGGTTTCATCGTAGCCTGCGACATCAAAGCCGATCGCACAGGTCCTCACAGCTTGGTCCCTCAGACCGGCCATCATTGCAACCACCGCGCTGGAATCGACGCCGCCGGAGAGAAAGGCGCCCAATGGAACCTCGGCGACCAGACGAATATCGACTGCCTCGCGCAGGCGCTCGATGAGTTCACTTTCGGCGGCATCTTGCGAGACGAGTCCATTGTCAGCAAATGGGATATCCCAGTAGCGATGGGGCTGAGGGAGACTAGGTCGTCCCTTGTCGATCAGCAGCGTATGGCCCGGCGGGAGCTTGTATACGGCGGAGAAGATCGTTTTCGGTTCGGGGATGTAGCCATAGGCGAAGTAATCCTCGATCGCCCGCGGGTCGCGCTGACGCGGCAGCTGTGGATGCGGCAACAGTGCCTTAAGTTCGGAGCCGAATACAAAATGCCCGTTTGGCAAAAGTGCGTAATACAACGGCTTGATACCCAGGCGATCGCGGACGAGGAACAGCTGCCGACGTGTCTGATCCAAGATGGCGAAAGCAAACATACCGCGCAAGCGATCGACGCAGGCCGAGCTCCAGGCCTCCCAGGCATGCAGAATCACCTCGGTGTCCGATCGGGTATGGAAGCGATAGCCGAGTTCCTGCAGTTCCTGGCGTAACTCCGCAAAGTTGTAGACTTCGCCGTTGTAGACAATGGCAATGCTGCGATCGGCACTGAACAGGGGCTGCTGCCCGGTGGCGATGTCGATGATCGACAGGCGGCGGTGACCGAGCGCGATGCCCGGGCCGAGATGATATCCCGCCTCGTCGGGACCGCGATGGACGATCGCATCGGTCATGCGCCGGATCAGCGCCTCGTCCGGTTTGGCGTCGCTCTGTGTGTCGAAGATGCCTGCTATGCCACACATGTCCGATCAGTACGCGACGCCGCGCTCGTCCAGAAGTTCGTCGTATACGCCCGCATAGGCGCGCAACATGTGGGCCAAGCTGAAATACTCCGCGACGCGTTGGCGACCCGCCTCGCCGTGAATCCGTCGCAGGTGCCGTTGCGCGGCATAAGCGGCCATCTGCGTGCCAAGGCCGGCCGGGTCGTTGGCCGGCACCAGCGCGCCGGTCGCATCGGCAGCGACCAGCTCGCCGTTACCGCCCACGTCTGTCGCAATAACCGGCAGGCCGGTGGCCATGGCCTCCAGTATGGTATTGGAAATTCCCTCGGCCTGTGATGGCAGCACGAAGACATCGAAGCCACGCATAAGCGCGGGGATATCGTCTCGATTGCCTGGCAGCCAGGATTGTTCGCTGCGTCCAGCTGCGGCCAGCTGCTCGATACATGCCCGCCGCAATGGGCCGTCACCGACCATCACCAGGCGCATCTGCCCGGCCAGCTGCGGGTGCTCAGCACACAAATGGATGAAGGCCTGGCACAGGTTTGTCTGATCCTTGACGCCGTGCATGCGGCCGACCGTGCCGAATACGACGCAGTGGTTGTCGCGAAATCCCTCGGGCAGCGCGTCGCTGGGGCCGGGATGGAAAGTCTGGTCGTCCACCCCATTGTAGATGCGTCGCAGTTTCTGTTTCCGAATGCCGACGCGCTGTGACAGGTAATGCTCGAGTTCACGGGACAGGGCGATGAAACGATGCACCAATGGATTGTGCAGGCGGCGCAACCAGCGGTATCTCCGGTTGCTGCCATCCGGATCACTGACGTCCCAGCCGTGCTCGCCATGCACCCGGCAGGGTACGCGTGCAAGCCAGGCCGGGATCTGGGCCTCCAGGCAGCCGATGTTGCGCGTATGCACCAGCGAGGGTCGGATCCTGCGCAACAGCCAGAACAGGCGCCGCCAGCAGCCAAGGTCCTGTCCCGGTCGTTTGTGCATCTCGTAGATAGCGACGTCTTCACGCCGGATGCGTGCACGGAAGTCGGTCGCTTCGCTGAGACAGACGATGGCGTGACGATACCTCGCTTCAGGCAGCCGGTTGACCAGATTGACGACGCCGTTCTCGAGGCCGCCCACCTGCAGCCGGAAAACGACATGGACAATCAGCGGACGGTGGTCGTCGCTGTCGGCGGCAGACGGCAAGGCTGCATTCCTGGTGATCTGGGCTTTGGCCGGGTGGCCGGATTATCGCAGGGGCGACTGTCGGGCGAAAGGGTCGCGACAGCGATCGCGGGTGCAGTCGATCGTTGCGCTGCAGATAGATCAGCCCTCGGCCGGCGGAAATGCGTACGGCAGGTCAAGCAGGGCAATAGTCGGGCCAGCCGCATCGCCCAAACGCAGCTCGTCGGTCTCCGCGCTGCTGATCTGCAGCACGGCGAGAACCTCGAATCCACCGTCCGGCGAGGGTGCGGTATCCACGATACGCCCGACGGCCGTGTCGGCATCGCCGTTGGCCGCAAATAACTCGCTGCCCGGCGTTGGCCGTTCGTTGGTATCGATGCGTGCCCGATACATCCGTCGTTTGAGCTTGCCGAGGTACTGCATCCGTGCGACGACCTCTTGGCCGGTGTAGCAGCCCTTAGAAAAGCTTACGCCGTCGATCAGTTGCAGGTTTGCCATCTGCGGTACGAATGCCTCCACGGTCCCCTCCAGCACGTTAGGCATCCCGGCGCGGATATCCATCAGCGCCCAGAAGTCGGTATTGGCCGGTGTAGCCTGCACCGCGGCGTGGTCCCAGATCGGCGTCACAAGGGTCTCCGGTCCAACGACCTCGAACCGCGGGCGGTCACCCGGCATGCGGAAGATCGTGATCTCGTCGCGCGTGATGCTGGCCCTGTCCTCGGACGGCACGGCCGGCAGCAGCGCGGCAGCGCACTCGCCGGCGATGCCAAAACGCGCCAGGGTATCGCTGGCATCCTCGACGAGCACCTGGGCGCGCAGGACAAACATGCGCAGGCGCTTGAGCACTGCATCGAGCCGCTCTTTAGGTAGCTGCAGAAAGAGGTCTTCGCCACGCTGAAAAATCCAGAAGCTACCCAGCATGCGGCCCTTAGCGCTGCAATAGCTGCTGATCTGGGCGTGCTCGGCGGTCACTCCGTGGATATCATTGGTCAGCTGGCCCTGGAGAAAGATCCGCGCATCGGCGCCACTGACCCGGATCAGGCCAAAGTGTGAAAGGTTTGAGATCGCACATGCCGGGAAGCCCGTTGACTGGGGCGTGCTCTCGGTGACGTGTTCTTTCCGGGTGCTCATGGTGTTTCGCCTGTCAATTGTTGAATTGATGCCTGACCGCGTGGCCTTAAGCGGTATCATAAACAAATCGCCCGACCGATTAATCTGCTTTACCCAGGGATTTCCTGTGCCGTCTGACCCTTTACGCCCCGGCAGCCTGGTGCTGTATAAGATCCACCCGGCGATCGTCGGCAGCGTTGGCGAGAAAATCGAGATCCAGCTGGCGGGCGGCAAATCGAAGCGGGTACGCGATAAGGACGTGACGCTGCTGCACCCGGGGCCGTTGGCCAGCCTGGGCGCGCTCGAACCCGGTGCGCCCGCGATTGAGGAGGCCTGGCAGCTATTGGAGGGCGAAGAAATCGGTCTCTCAGACCTCGCGGAGTTCCTGTACGGCGAATACTCCCCGGCAACGGCATGGGGGGCCTGGGAGGTCTTGCAGGACGGCCTGTATTTCGAGGGTAATTCTCAGCAGATTCGCCGGCGCAGCGAGCAGGCGGTCGCCGATGAGCGTGGCGCGCGCGAGACGAAACAGCGCGCCGAGCAAGATTGGGCGGATTTTCTGCAGCGGGTCGAGCGAGGCGAACTCGAAGACCAGGACCGCAAGCGCCTCGCCGAGGTCGAGCGTGTAGCGCTGGGTTCTGCTGAGCACAGTCGCATCCTGACCAGCTTCGAACTGCCGGAGACACCGGAGGCGGCGCATCGTTTCCTGCTGCGCTGTGGCTACTGGTATGCCGCTGAGAACCCCTGGCCGCGTCGCGCCGGCGCCCGCCTCGGACCGCTCGACATCGGCGTCCCCGAGCTGCCGGATGAGCCACGGCGTGACTTGACTCACCTCGAGGCTTGGGCGATTGATGATGTCGGAAACCAGGACCCGGACGATGCCATCAGCATCGACGGTGACCGACTCTGGGTGCATGTCGCCGATGTCGCGGCGCTGGTCCGCCCCGGCGGGCATCTCGACCAGGCGGCGCGCGAGCGCAGCGCCAACCTGTATCTGCCTGAGAACGTCTATCCCATGCTGCCCATGGCAGTTACCCACCGGCTGGGCCTGGGCCTGGCCGAACAGTCGCCGGCGTTGTCGTTTGGCATGCGGTTCGACGGTGAGCAGATCTTCGATATCGAAGTCGTGTCGTCCTGGGTACGGGTGCAACGCGCGAGCTATGATGAAATAGATGCGCGGATGCATGAACCGTTGTTCGCCGCCATTCGTCAGATAACCGATGCCTATCGCGCGCGACGCCTGGCGCGGGGCGCGGCGCGTATCGACCTGCCAGAGGTCTCGGTGCGCTTGATCGACGCGGAGGTGGTCATCAGACCGCTGCCGAAGTTGGCAAGCCGTGACATGGTCACAGATGCGATGTTGATGGCCGGTGAGGCAGCTGCCCGGTTTGCGGACGCAAATGGGGTCAGAATCCCCTATGTGGCCCAACCCAGCCCGGAGGAAATTCGCCAGCCGCAGGGCATTGCCGAGATGTATGCCTATCGTCGTCTGTTCAGGCCCAGCCGGGTATCGCTGGAACCCGACACGCACTTCGGCCTGGGACTCGATATCTATGCGCGCGCGACCAGCCCGCTGCGCCGCTATGCCGATCTCGTTGTTCACCAACAGCTGCGTGCCTTCGTCACCGATAGGCCACCGTTGTCTGTGGATGAGGTACTGCAGCGTACAGCTGCGCTGGACAGCGCGGGAGCGATCATTCGGCGCGCGGAACGGCTGTCGAATCTGCACTGGAAGCTGGTTCATCTCTTGCGCAATCCCGGCTGGGAGGGCGAGGCCGTAGTGGTCGCGTTGGAAGAGCGTAAGGCTGTCGTGATAGTTTCCGAGCTGGCGCTGGAAACCCGTATGCGCCTGTCGAGTGATTTCTCGCTCGGTCAGACGTTGCGCCTCGGCGTGCGCGAGGTCGATCTGCCCGCACAGACGGCCTATTTCCGCATGTTGTCGTGAGCGGGTCGATCCGCTAGAGAAATCGCGCCATGCCTTTATACTTCTGGTGTCTAGACACCACGCGCCCGTGAGGAGGACGCCATGGCAGCGAGCGGCACACTGGGATCCAAGAGAGCATCAGGAGCAAAAATGCCCTCGGAGGAGTTTTCTGCTTTTTGCGAGACGGAGTTCGAGCACCGACTCAACTCCGGGCAGGAATTTGACGAGGGACTCTATCGCAAGGCCAAGGAGATGGTTATCGATCGGCTGATTCGGCTCGAGCGAGAAGAACGCTAATGATCATCGTGAGCATTCGTGCACAGAATGTCCTCAGGTATGCCGAGTTGTCGATCGATCTCGCCGAACGTGGTCTGATTGCGATAAGTGGCCAAAACGAGTCCGGCAAGAGCAGCATTGGCGAGACCCTGTGCTTCGCGCTGTTCGGGCGCACATTCTCGGTGCCACCGGAAGATCTGCGCAGGGTGGTGCGCTGGGGCGAAGACGACTGCAGCGTGACCATCGAGTTCGCTGTTGAGGATAAGCACTACCTCTTGTCGCGCTTCCTAGACCGCGATGGTAATCACAGTGCCAAGCTTGCACTGGTCGATGATCCAGAGAACCCCATAGCGCGCGGCGTGGCGGCCGTGGGTGATGTCTTGTTCAAGATCATCGGTTTCGCGTACGACGAGTTCGTCGAGTCCTTTTACCTCGCGCAGCGTGAGATCACCACGCCCCACCCACACAGCCATGCGATCAAGATCATGGCCGGGATCGCTCCGTTGGAAAACGTGATGCATAGTCTCGGCAGCGAGATTGTCGAGCGCGAGGAAGTGCTGGGCGAGATCCAGGCGGAATGGTATGCGGTCGAGGGGGATATTCAGGCCCTCGGAATCGAAGAAGGCCTGATGCCCGCGCTGGAGGATGAGCGCCATGAATCAGCAAAACAGGTCGACCAGATCACTACGCTGACGGCAGAGATCCAACATGGTCTGGATACCTGGGAGACCAATACCAGGAGTATCCACCGTGCCCGGGGGGCGAGGGGACGCGCGAGCTTTCTGCGCGTTGTGGTATTACTGCTGGCGCTCGCAGCGGCGGCGCTATGGGCCCTGCTGACCTTCGCAAGTGATTCGCCACTGGCCGTCACGGCACATGACATGCTAGTGAAATACCTGCCGCAATGGGATCTATCCAGGCGGGTATGGATAGGCTATCTGGCAGCGGGGCTGGTTGCGCTGTTTGTGTTGTTCTGGGTTCGGGCGTCGAGTCTGCAACGTCGCATCGCGCGGCTGCGTGCAGAGGCCGGTCAGATTGGCGAGGTGCTGGCGCGTACCCGCGAGATTGGCATTGAGCCTGACGTGGACGGCGAAGAGGATGACCTTGCACAAGCACCGCCGAGACCACAGGATGCCGAGTACGAGGCGCTGCGCCAACAGCTCGACCAAGGTGAGGCGGTCGCGCGCATGGCCCACGACTACAGCGAGCGCGAGCTGGCCTGGCTGGACTATGTCGGGAGAGGGCTGTCATTGCAGATCGAAGCACTCGATCAAAAGATCGAGAATGAGCGGGTTCGTCTGCAGGAGGCCATGAATCTGTCCGACGTCTTGGTAAGTCTTCGCGACAGGCGCGAGGACATCCAGGAACGCATCGCCGATCGCCGGCGGGGAATCGAGCTCTTGGAGGCGGCAATCGTCCATCTGGCGAACCAGTTCAATCGCGACATCAAGGATTTGGTCGCGCGCATGTTGCCATTGTTCACCGACGGCCGCTATCAGCACCTGCAGATCGACAGTGAACTCAGGGTAAGGATGTTCTCCAGCGAAAAGCTCGATTTCATAGATCTCGACGAGGTCTCCAGTGGTACACAACGGCAGGTTATGCTGGCCCTGCGCCTCGCGCTGTCGAAAAAGCTTCTGAGTCGCACGGTAAAGGGCAGACAGTTCGCCTTTCTCGACGAGCCCTTTGCATTCTTCGACGAGGAGCGGACCTGTCGAGCCCTGAAGGCCCTGGCCGATCTGGGCGACGACATCAGCCAGGTATGGATTGTCGCGCAGGATTTCCCGGAAGCCTGTGACGTGGCATTCGATACCAAGGTTGATTGTAAGCGAGGCAGCGATGTCCTGACGGTCCTCAGTTGAGGTAATATTCGCCGTCTGCGGTCGAGCAGACGGACAGGGTTTTCACGGCGCTCAACGTTGGTGTCCCGACGATTCACACGGGATCTGTTGCCGGACTCGGCATGTCGCGTTGAACACAGCAAGAAAGTCAGGAGAGGTGGCTGAGTGGTTGAAAGCGCACGACTCGAAATCGTGTTTAGGTTAACCCCTAACGAGGGTTCGAATCCCTCCCTCTCCGCCAA
>JAHEJD010000138.1 GCA_024639005.1 Chromatiaceae bacterium
CCCAGTTCCCGCTCGAGTGCCCTCAGGGCATACACCTGGCAGGGGATGCCGATCACCGCGAGCCTCGTATAGCCCTTTGCCCGCGCGGGCTCCAGGAGCGCCAGCAACGGCGCATAGCCCATGCGCATACCCCGGCACTGCGCCATGCCCTCCGGGTCAGTCACCAGCACCGGGACCGGCCGCCACGGATCGTCGGGGTCCGGCGCGATCGTCAGCACGGCATCCACCGCCCCGGTTTCCAGCAGGCGCTCACCGATACGCGTGACAATCCCGGACCATTGCGCACCGGGGCGCGGCGGCGCAAGCGCGGCACGCAGCATACGACGGAACGGCCCGAAGTGGAGTTCATCGGGGCGGCCGGCATCGCGCACACGCCCATGCACCTGGGCCTCGAGGCCCGGATAGTCCGGTTTGATGAACTGACAGGCACGCCCGCAGCGCTTCGGGTCGCTGGAGCGGGAGATGCCGCAATCGGTGCAGAGGTCGCGCGGCACGGCATCGGCAACGGCTGCTGCCCAGACTGGGTCTTCGGGCGGTATCTGCATGGGGCATTCTTCCATAACTCCGCGTCGTCCAGCCACAAAATGCCGACACATTCGCGATACATCACGCGCATCGCTACACTGCTCAGCGTGCGCTTGCCCGGGTATCCGTCTCTCGTGCCCGGGCGTGAGACCAGCAACACGAGGAACGCCGCCATGGCCAAAGATACCCTGCCCGCGATCAGCGAACACGGCGCCAGCGGCGAGATCGCCGAACTCTACGCCGATATTCGCCAGACCCTGAACGTCTCCGCGATCAACTATGTCTGGCGGCACATTGCCACCATCGACGGCGGCCTGCGCTGGGCCTGGCAGGCCGCCAAGCCGATGTTCGTCTCAGGTCGGGTGGAAAGCGAATGTGAACACCTGCTGGCACAGCTCGCCTACCCGCAGCTACCAGGGTTGAGCGACACTACCCTATCGCTGGTGGGCGTCCATGCCGACGGCCGTGACGCCATCGGCGCCATCCTCGATACCTACAATCGCGGCAATCTGTTGAACATGGTTTCGTTGTCCGCGCTGTTGGCCGAGGACGTTACGCCGCCCGCCGGGCAGCGGCCCCGGGCCGATCTGCCGGCGACGGACCTACCCCTGCCACCGATCCCCGAGGTCGCCGATCTTTCCGATGAGACAAGCGACCAGGTGCTGGCGCTCAACGCGCTGGGCGCGAAGCCGGGTCCGAACCGGGTGGTGGCCAGCATCTATAAACATATCGCCCTGTGGCCTGGCTATCTCTCCGTCTCCTGGGTGCAATTGGCGGTCATGCATGCCGACGGCTCGCTGCTGCGACTTATCGAAGACACCCAAGACAAGGCGCGACGGCATGCCGCCTATCTCGCCGGCGATCTCGGCCCAAGACCCGACGGCCCGGTGGCGGATCAGGTTCGCCGCACGGTGTTTGAGTTCACCGACACAGTGATCGCCCGCATGATCCCGATCGGCCAGATGATGCGCCAGTCGCTCGACCGCGTCGGGAACCCCGCGTCTTAGCCATTCACGCGCTGGCGCACCGACGGCTGTCAGGTCGAAGGGCGCTGGGACAGGTCGTCGCGCCGCTGCCGGTGCGTCACACGATAGGCCTTGGGCGACACCCCGAACCATCGCTTGAACGCCCTAGCCAGGGAACTCTGCTGGGAGAAGCCCAACAGGAACGCGACATCCGAGATCGATTTACTCGGGTCCGCGAAATAGCGTTCGGCCAGATCGCGGCGTGTCTCATCGAGCAGGCTCTGCAGTTGCGTGCCTTGGGAGGCCAAGCGCCGCGTCAGCGTCCTGGGACTCATATGCAGCGCCTTGGCGATGCCGTCGATCGAGACTCCACCCGTTGTCAGCTGTTCCAGCAGGATCGCCTTGCAGCGGGCGGCGATATCGTCTTTCTGCAGCGTGGCGAGTTCTTGCGTGAGTATCTGGTCGTGCACGACGGCCAGCTGTCTGTTTGCCGTAGGTAGCGGCCTGTCGGCGTCTTGAACAGCGAGCGTAAAACCGTCTGTTGCTGCCGAAAAGCGCAACTCGCAGCCGTAGAAATCGGCATAGGCCTCGGCGCAGTCCGGCCGCTCCCGTTTCAACGTGACCTCGACCGGTCGCAGAGACGTCCCGGCATTTACCCGGCACATATCGAGCAGCATCGACAGGCTGAAATCCGCGATCTCCGCGGCCAGCATCGGGTCGAGGCGCTTCTGCTGCAGCGCTATGCACAGCCCCTGCGGGGTATCTTGAGCGACCAGGCTGACGCGTTGGCCCACAATCTTGATGTAACGCGCCATCCGATGGAAGCCGTCGCGCAGCGTCGAGCTCGCCAACCAGGCATATCCCAGTGCGCCAAGGTCTGACGGGTGCCAGCATCGCGCTGCACTCAGGCCCGCACAACTGTCCGTCAGCTGTTCGAACGCCCCTGCGATGATGCGCTCCCACTTTTCGCTGGGGACGCGTCTGCTTTGCGGCAGAAGGTCTTCCGGCGATAGCCCCTGCGTGGCAAACAGCTGCCGCGCGTCCAGATCATGAAATTCTAGCCAGCGCGTTATGACATGGCCAATGGTGGGAAGCCCCGTATCCATCTAGGGATTCTGGCACAGACAGGGATATTGACCGCCTGTGACAAAACATTGGCCAGATTCGACAAGTTGCCAACACCGGCCGGCGACATACTGCACGCCATGGACAATTTGGAACCCAGCAAGATGTCAGGCAAGAATAACGCGGATTTCGCGGTAGTCGGGGTATTCGAGGGACAGATCTTCCTCGAGGCAAATGAGTGGGACGCATCCAGGAGCCATTTTCAGGTGGTGACCCTCTACCTTGAACCCGATCACGCACTCGACGTGGCCGAACAGCTGTTCAGCTGTGCCGCGGTGCTTGGCGGCAATGCGGGAGCGCCCAACTAAGGCGACTTTGCATGGCTACCGCGCTGAGCATCAATCACCGATTTCGCCACGTCGTTTACCACGACCAGCTTGTCCTCCTTGTGTTTCACGATGTCGGCCGGGATCGGGAAGCAATGCCCCCCATCTGCCTCCGGAATGGTTTCCCTCGCCCTCTGTAGCTTGGTCCCGTTCGAGTCCGCGTTAGCTGTTATCGAAC
>JAHEJD010000139.1 GCA_024639005.1 Chromatiaceae bacterium
GTCGCCTGACCGCCGTTTCCCTTGGGCGAGGTCCTTCCCTCCACCGCCTCCGCCGAGGGCAAGCCCTCTTTGTTCGGCTGCTTCATCGGTACTACTCCCTCGTCCGACTTCTCATCCGCGTGCATGTTCATCGTGCGGCTTCTGCCTTCATGAACCGGCCCGGCATGCCTTACCGGGCACGGATGAGATCTCCCAGGTTCCGTACAAAGGACGTCTCCACGTGCATGGGGTCTGCGACCGCGCGAGGCCCCTCGTCTGCAAGCCGGTTGCGCAGTGAGGGTGTTGCCTTCCCTTCAGAGAACTCGGTCGGCACCTCGGAATTCGACCCGTTTCGCGGCTCAATACCCAGCCCATGGTCTCCCCTGTGAACGCTTCAAGTTGAGCCTCACGGCTAGCCCTTGCATCACTCGGGGCCGGAGCGGCTGGCTAAGCCTTACTCCGTGAAGGACTTCCACCTCCTATCCTTTGCCAGCTTGTCCTGGCGCTCCCTCTGGTGGGCCAACGGAAGGAGGGCGTAGCCCGACTGAAGCTGGTCCACCAGAGGCGTCGCGCTTTTCGGGCGTGATCTGGCGGTCGTTCGCGGTCGTGGCAAGGTTATGATTCTTCTAGCCAAAGAAGGATCAGCGATTGCCCGGCCTCCACATCAACGATTGTCAGATGAGGCTGTATATGCGTTCTCGCCACACAGACACCCCGGTCGCCGCTGCTGCGAAGTCCGGGTTTAGCACTGCCACCGCCTACAGGATCGAATCCGATCCAAGGCTCCCGTCACACAAGAAGGAACCGCGCGGTCGGCGCCGTCCCGATCCGCTGGCAGCGGTCTGGGACAGTGAGATCGTGCCGATGCTGGAGGCCGCACCCGAACTGCGGGCGATCGCCGTTTTCGATGAGATCTGCCGCCGACATCCAGATATCAACCCGGGCATCCGGCGCACCTTGGAGCGGCGCATACGAACGTGGCGGGCGTTGAACGGTGCCGACAAGCAGGTGATCTTCCGGCAAACGCACGAGCCGGGCCGCCTTGGCCTCAGTGACTTCACCCACATGGGCGCGTCCAGCGTGACCATCGCCGGCGAACCCTTCAAGCATATGCTCTATCACTTCCGGCTGGTCTTTTCCGGTTTCGAGCACGCTCATGTCGTTCTCGGCGGCGAAAGTTTTGTCGCCCTGACCGAGGGTTTGCAGAATGCCTTGTGGGCCCTCGGCGGCGTTCCCGACCAGCACCGCAGCGACAGCCTGTCTGCCGCCTTCCGCAACCTGGACCGCGACGCCAAGCAGGATCTGACGCGCCGCTATCACGCGCTCATGCAGCATTACCGCATGATGCCGACGCGCAATAACACCGGCGTTGCGCATGAGAATGGGTCTATCGAGAGTTCCCACGGCCATTTGAAGAAGGCGGTGGAAGATGCCCTGCTTTTGCGCGGCAACAAGGACTTTAACGACCTGGACAGCTATCGCCGCTTCATCGATGAGATCATCGGGCGGCACAATGCACGCCGTCGCAAACAGATCGATCTGGAACGGTCAAAGCTGCGGTCGCTGCCGAAGCGGCGCACGACGGATTATGAAGAAGCTTTGGTCTCGGTGACATCCAGCGGCGGCTTCATCCTGAACAAGGTCTTCTACACCGTGCCTTCTCGCCTGATCGGTCATCGCCTGCGGGTGCAGCTCTACGATGACCGGCTCGACTGCTTCCTTGGCTCTTCGCACCTCATGACGCTTAGGCGCGGTCGGCCAAAGGACAATGGCAAAACGGGCCATGTCATCGACTACCGGCACATCATTCATGCGTTGCGCAAGAAGCCGATGGCGTTGCTGAATCTGGTCTATCGGGATCAGATCTTTCCACGCCAGGCCTATGCCCGTGCCTTCGATGCTTTGTGCAGCGAGGTTGGCGACAAACACGCGTGCAAAGTGACGGTCGAGCTGTTGGCGTTGGCGCATGAGCGCACATGCGAAGCCGAACTTGGCCAAGCCATTGAAAGCGAACTCGACGCTGGCCGCCTGCCAGACCCCAAAGCATTGACGCGGCGCTTTGCGCCGGATGCGGCGGCGGTGCCTGTGGTCAATGTCAAGTTGGTGCCGCTGACCGCTTACGACGAGCTTGCCGCTGTCGTCACCATACAGCACGAGGTGGCGGCATGAAGAAAATCGATGCAACCCCGGCAGGAGGACCTGCCGTTGATGCCGCCCGGGTCGAACTGATGCTTGGCGAACTGCGCCTACCCGGCATCAAGATGGTGTGGGCCGAGTTGGCGGCACGCGCCGACAAGGAAGGCTGGCCGGCGGCCCGTTTCCTGGCGGCACTCACCGAATACGAGATCGCCGAACGCAGCAGACGGCGAACGGCCCGCCATATGAGCGAAGCGCGGCTGCCGGTCGGCAAGACCATCGCTACGTTCGACTTTGCCGCCGTGCCTATGGTCTCCAAGGCACAGGTGATGGCACTCACCGCCGGCGACGCATGGCTGGCCGGTGGTGCCAATTTGTTGATGTTCGGGCCACCCGGTGGCGGCAAAAGCCATCTGGCGGCGGCCATCAGTCTGGCGCTCGTTGAAAACGGCTGGCGGGTGCTGTTTATGCGCACGACCGACCTTGTTCAGCGACTACAGGTGTCGCGGCAGGAACTGGCGCTCGAAAGCGCCATTGCCAAACTCGACAAGTACCATCTGCTCGTCCTCGACGACCTCGCTTACGTCAGCAAGGATCAGGCGGAAACCAGCGTGCTGTTCGAGTTGATCGCCGCGCGCTACGAACGCCGCTCGATGCTGATCACGGCCAACCAACCATTTGGTGAATGGGGCAAGGTGTTCCCTGATCAGGCCATGACGCTGGCGGCCATCGACCGCCTCGTGCACCACGCAACGATCCTCGAAATGAATGTCGAGAGCTATCGCCGCAAGACCGCCATTGAAAGAAAAAGAGGTCGAGGCAGACCGGCAAAGACAGCGACAATCAAATCCAGTTCTGATTGACGCTCCGCGACAATCAAACCGGCCCGGCACGATGGGACTTGCCAAACCGGCGGCCAGCGGCAATCAT
>JAHEJD010000140.1 GCA_024639005.1 Chromatiaceae bacterium
GACACACCGGAGGTGTATGGTGTCTTTCGTACTGATATTTGTGCTTGCCTGTGCGTTGATCGCATTGGCTTACGGCGTATGGTCTATTCGTTGGCTGCTGGCAAAACCAACCGGCAGCGATGCAATGCTGGCGATCAGCCAGGCGATTCAGGAGGGCGCGTCCGCCTACCTCAATCGGCAGTACACGACCATCGCGATAGTCGGCGTCGTTCTGTTCGGCGCTATTTGGTTCCTGCTCGATTCCGCCACTGCCATCGGCTTCGCGATCGGCGCCCTATTGTCGGGCGCAGCCGGCTTCGTTGGCATGCATGTCTCTGTGCGCGCGAATGTCCGTACGACAGAGGCCGCAAAACAGGGACTGAACCCCGCGCTCGCCATCGCCTTTCGCGGCGGGGCCATTACCGGAATGCTGGTCGTGGGTCTGGGACTCTTATCCGTGGCCGGATATTTCGCTGTCCTGCAGGGCTTCACGCCGGACGGTCAGGACGTATCACTGGCACCGCTGATAGGACTGGCGTTCGGTGGTTCGCTGATCTCGATATTCGCCCGTCTCGGCGGCGGCATCTTCACCAAAGGTGCCGACGTGGGTGCAGATCTGGTCGGCAAGGTCGAGGCTGGGATCCCCGAAGACGACCCGCGAAATCCCGCTGTCATCGCAGACAACGTGGGCGACAACGTCGGCGATTGCGCCGGCATGGCGGCGGATCTTTTCGAGACCTACGCGGTGACCATCATCGCCACCATGATGTTGGGTGCGTTGGCGTACGAAGACGGCAGTGTCAGCGCCGTCGTTTATCCATTGGTCCTGGGCGCGGTGTCGATCCTGACGTCGATTGCCGGTAGCTATTTCGTGAAAGTCGGCGACGACGGCAAAATCATGGCGGCCCTGTACCGTGCGTTGATCGTGTCCGCGGCCCTTTCCGCAGTACTGTTCTACCCCGTCACGCTATGGATTATGGGCGATGTGGAAGGCGTGGATGCCAACGGCCTATTCGGCAGCGCCCTGGTCGGGCTATTGGTGACCGCGGCGTTGGTAGTGGTCACGGATTATTATACTTCGACGGCCTATAAACCGGTACGCCACCTGGCGTCCGCGTCAACGACCGGGCATGCCACCAACATCATCGCCGGGCTGGCGCTGTCCATGCGCTCTACCGCTGCCCCACTGATCACCATTTGCATCGGAATTCTCGCCGCCTTCCAGTCGGGCGGGTTGTACGGCATCGCCGTCGCCGCCACCGCAATGTTGTCCATGACCGGCATCGTGGTCGCGATCGATGCCTACGGACCCATTACCGACAACGCCGGTGGAATCGCCGAGATGGCCGAACTACCCGGCGAGATACGCAACACCACCGACGCGCTCGACGCCGTGGGTAATACCACCAAGGCGGTCACCAAAGGTTACGCGATCGGATCGGCCGCATTGGCTGCGCTGGTGTTGTTCTCGGATTACACGCGTGAACTCGCCGCGCATACCGGTAGTGCCCTGACTTTCGACCTTTCCAACCATCTGGTCATTGTCGGCCTGTTCATCGGCGGACTGGTGCCCTATCTGTTCGGTGCCATGGGGCTTGAATCGGTCGGCCGTGCTGCGAGCGGCATCGTCCTCGAGGTACGCCGCCAGTTCAAAGAGATGCCCGGGATTATGACGCGCGAGACCAAACCGGATTATTCGCGTGCCGTCGATATGCTTACCCGGTCTGCGATCAAGGAGATGATCCTGCCCTCTCTGCTTCCTATCGCGGTGCCGTTACTCGTCGGGTTGCTGCTTGGGCCGCAGGCACTGGGCGGTGTATTATTGGGCTCGATTGTCACCGGCCTGTTCGTCGCGATCTCGATGACGACCGGCGGCGGCGCATGGGACAACGCCAAGAAGTTTATCGAAGACGACAATCACGGGGGCAAGGGTTCGGAGGCACACAAGGCCTCGGTAACCGGCGATACCGTCGGAGATCCCTACAAGGACACCGCAGGCCCGGCGATCAATCCTTTGATCAAGATCATCAATATCGTGGCTCTTTTGATGATTCCTCTGCTACATATTTAATTATCAACAGAGAGGAGCAGAGCAATGGCAAGAATTAGAATACAGATGGCGCCGGAACTCGAGTTGAAGATGGAACTCGATGTACAGGGTGTTGACGTATCCAGCCGGGACTACAACGTGCAGCAACACAAGGCTGAGGTCTACGCAGAATTCGAGCGTCGCCTCAAAGAGGCGTTTCCGGAGGGTCTGCGCATCCATACCTTCGAGTTCGGCCTGGACCGCGGCTGGCACGAAGAGCTGCAGAGAGACTAGCCTGCTCAGCGGTGCAGCAAGGCTCGCCACGCCGGGTGCGCGGCCAGCAATTGTAGCGCCTGCTCCAGCAGTTCCTTGCCCGGCGATGTGCGACGCCAGGTGGATGCACCCGACGGATGCGGCAGGGGCAGTACATCGATCGAGCGGCCTTGCAACTCGACCTGATGCAGACGACCTATCACCTCGACTAACTTGTGGACCGCCAAGAGCTGGGCGATCGCCAGCTTGCCCACCGGCACCAGCAGCTGCGGGGGCAGAGTTTACGCGAGGGCAAGCAGGATATGATCGGTTCGATTCTGGGGATGGGTACTGGCTTTATTATGTTGCTGGCGGTCGTCTGGTTACTGCCGGTGATTCTGATTCTGCGCTCGGGAAAGACCAATGGCGCCGAAAAGCTGGTGTGGGTGCTGCTGATCTTTTTCTTCTCCTGGTTCTCCTGGTTGCTCTATGCTTTGCTGGCACCGATCGGCCAGCAACGGCGCTGAGCGTCCAAAATCAATACCGAGAATTCCGGGTCAAGTCTTTTCACGCTCGGCTGATTGGCTCGAGAGCCCCGTCGAGGACGGAAAGCGAACGCGAAACTCGGCACCCGGATTACGGTTGACGACATCTACCTCGCCGCCCATCGCGGTCGTCAGGCGATGCACCAGGGCGAGTCCGATACCGGTGCCCACTGTCTCACGGGTAAGTTCGTTCTCAGAGCGATAAAAGAGTTGGAAGA
>JAHEJD010000141.1 GCA_024639005.1 Chromatiaceae bacterium
CGACGCGCCCTCGGTATCGGCGATGTCGGGGGGATCGATCGCGTAACCGATGCTGTCGACGACGCCCTTCAGCTCTATGTCCGGGTGGCTCATCAAGGTGATGATCGCGCGATCGCCCCGCTTGATGTGTCTCAGCTTGGACTCCTGGAAATAGCCATCTACGCGGAAGGAACTGCTGTCTACGAAGGCCGCGATCGGGGTGCCCGGAGAAGCGAATTGCCCCTCATTGACGTCCAGGTTGGTGGTAAATCCGTCATACGGCGCGTTGATCGAGGTCCAGCTCAACTTGAGTTGTGCCTGCTCGAGTTCGACCATGGCTTCCCGGATGCGCACGTTGGCGGCGCCGGGTTCACCGAGGTTTGCTCTCGCCTGCTCGAGATCAGCCTGCGAGGATGTCAGCGCCGCCTCGGCCTGGCTGAGGGAGGCACGGGCACTGTCAACGGCCGCCTGGAGTTCAAGGACCGTCGCGGCCTTCTTCTGGGCGTTCTCCACCGACCCCGCGCGATCCCCGAGCAGGCGCTGCGCGCGTTTGGATTCGGCCCTGGCGTTCGCCAAGGCCGCCTGCTGTTGCTTAATCATGGCCCGCGCGGCAACCATACCGGCTTCGCTTTCAAGTACCTTGGCGGCGGCCGCCTTCACCGCGGCTTCCAATGCGGCAACGTCTTCCCTCGCTTGCTGCAACTGGACCTGCGTCGTGTCGACGGCCAGTTGATACGAGCTGGGGTCGATCCTGAAGAGCAATTCGCCTTTGCGGATGAACTGATTGTCCTTCACCGCGATCTCGACGATGTAGCCCGACACCCGCGGCGCGATCTTGACGATATCCGCCCGCACCTGGCCGTCGCGTGTCCACGGGTCCTGTGTCCAACGCTGGTAGACGAAATACGCGGCAACAACGGCTATCAGAACCAGCACCAAGGTCGGCAGCGATGATTTGGTGTTCTTGAGCATGTCGGGCGAGGTGTTCGTCATGGGTAGTTCTCTTCACGGGTCATGGTGTGACGACGAAGATACCGATCAGTGCTGTCGCCAGCGTCCACAGGGCGGCAAAGGCCAGCGGCGGATGCCAAAAGAAGCGGCTGAGGCCCGTCAGGTTGAGCAGTTTCGCGACGACGATTGCGCACACCAGACCCACCACGATCGCCACGAACAGCGGCGGAAAGTACATGCCGAGAATCTGCACCTCTGAAGGGACGCCGCCGAGCATGGCCATTATCGAACCTCGCTTGCGCGACCGGGGTCAGGCTTCGTCTGCGGGGCAAGATACGTCTCGTCCATGTCCGCGGGGCGCTCGAATCCCAGATCCGTCGTCGATGAGTAGTCCGGCGACGCCAGGATATTGCCCCAGTCGGTCCGGCTCCGCATCGCCTCGATCGTCGCCTCCGGGATGAACTCGCCCCCGAGACGCAGCTCCCACCCGCCACCGAGCGCCTTGTAGGCGCCGATTAGGTTCGAGGCAACCAGCCCCTCGACGGTCGCCTGGCTGTCCTGCTGCCGGGCCAGATTCGCGGCGGCGATGTCGACGCGGAGAAAGTCCGTCTCGCCGTCCCTGTATTGGATCGTCGACAGCTTGAGGGACTGCTGCACGTTCTCGGTGCTCTCGGTCAGATACGCGAGCTGTTCCTGCGATTTCAGAAAGCCATACAGCGAGGACTCGACCTCTGCTGCCGCCTGCAGCACGGTGTTCTGGTAGTTCACCGCAGCCTCCTGGAAGGCTGCGTCCTGCACCCGGATGTTGTTCCTGATCCGGCCGTAGTTGAGGATCGGCCAGCTCAATGTCGGGCCGATCGACCAGACCCGGGAACCACTGTCGAACAGGTTGTTGCTAAGGGACACATTGTTGGCATCGGATGCTTTGTACCCGAATGAACCCCCAAGAGAGATTGACGGAAACAGGTCGGCGGTCGCGATCCCGACCTGCTCGCTCTGGAACGCCGCAGCGCGCTCCGCGGACCGCACATCCGGCCGGCGCCGGAGCAGGTCCGCCGGCACCCCGATCGCGATCTGCGCCGGGGCCACGGGAATGCCGGAACCGCCGGCGAGCGCCTGTTCGAGCTCGCCCGGCGTGCGCCCGAGCAGGACGCCTAGTGAAAGTTTGGCGTCACGCAGTGACGACTCGAGATCGGGCACACTGGCTTGCGTGTTGGCCAGCGTCGCTCGCGCCTCGGTCACGTCGAGCTGCGACACCTTGCCGTTGCGGTAGCGCGACTCCGAGAGCTCGAGTGACAGGCGCTGCAGCCCGACGTTCGCCTTTGCGAGTTCGATCCGTCGCTCGAACGTTCGGATCTGAACGTAGGTCAGCCCGACCTCGGCAACCAGGGTCACCAGCACGTCGTCGTAGTCCGCGATCGAGGCCAGCAGTGCCGCGTCCGCGGCCTGGATGCTGCGGCGGAACTTCCCCCAGAAGTCGAGCTCCCACGTCGCATCGAAGCTCAGGCCCGCGTTCTGGTAGGTCGGGCGCGGGAACGGGATACCGTTGGCGTCGTTTCTCGTATTCTGGTTCTTGCTGTAGTCCGCCTGGATTTCCTGTTGCTGTGGAAAGAACTCACCGACGGCGATGCCGCGAGCGGCTCTCGCCTGGATCACACGCAACCCCGCCGACCGCAGCGTGAGGTTCTGCGCGTACGCCTCATGGACCAGTCGCGTCAACACCGGGTCGTCGAACACCGTCCACCATGCGCGGACCTCCGCGGGTTCGTCCTGGAGCGCCGGCGCGGACTCGAGCCATGACGGGTTGACGTCCGCTTCCGGCCGCACATAGTCCGGACCCACTGCGCACCCGCCCAGGCCCAGGCCGGCGACCGCAATCACAACCAGGAACCGGTGAGCGGTTGATGCATTCGCAGTACGTTGCTTCTTCATTTGTCCTCTGCGCCGATCCGTTCTGCACCCGCGGATAGACTCAATGACTATCCGTCGGCGGTTTCATGGCTTCCCGCAGCGCATACACCGCAACGGCAACGATCAGGCCGGTGA
>JAHEJD010000142.1 GCA_024639005.1 Chromatiaceae bacterium
AGTCGATGCAAAAAAGGCGAAGAAGAAGGCCAAGGCGTTGCAGAAGGCGTACGCCGACGTGACGGTAAGCCACAAGGGCAAACCCAAGCGGCTTGCCAAATACTATCGAGGCCTGATCAAGGAGGCGCGGAGACTGGTCACCGGAAAAAGCGATTGAGGCTAGCCTGCGTGTTGCACCAGTATTGAGGATGATCGCGCCGGCCAGGTGCGTTTGGACGCCGCCCTGGAGCGAAAACCATAGCCGTAGCTATGGTTAGAGCGAAGGGCAAGTTCAAGCGTGCCTGGGCAAGCGAGGGCCTGGATAGATCGGGGACGGGGGACAAACTGTACCTTCGAAAAAGCACCCCGAATATGACTTTCGCCGCATCTCTGCCGATTCATTCGCGCCCGTCCGCGATCGACTGGTGCAACATGCAGGCTAGACATCACTCCTGCTTCGTCGTCGACTTGAGGAAGTCGATCAGATCGTGCCGATCTTTCGCCTTTGGGATACGTTGAAGGGGCATCTTCGATCCGGGCGTCACGACGTCCGGCCCGTCTTTGAACAAGGCGTCGATGGTCGCCTCGTTCCAGACGAGTTCTGTCCTGGCCAGCGCGGATGAATAGGGATAACCGGAGAAGGTGCCGGCTCTTCGGCCGAATATCCGATACAGGCTTGGCCCGGCGCGGCGTTTGCCATCCGCCTCCAGTGAATGGCAGACACTGCATTTGCGGGCAAACTGGCGTGCCCCGTTGTCGCGCTCGTCGAGGCGATGAAAGCGTCTTTCGCCTCCCGCGACTGCCGGTGACGCAGAACGATTAAGCGGAATGCGAGTAACGAAGTCGTCGAGGCCTGCAAGTAAGACGGAATCGCGCTGGGGCATCAGAACCATGCCCCAGACCGGTCCCTCGACCGCGCGAAAATCGTGCTCGATTTCACCCACGCGCGCGTCGGCAATCAGCACACGGCCCTCGGAATTGCCGAACGAAATGAGCTCTGTCTCGGGGTCCAGCGCCAGCGAGACCACCGGGGGGCCATCCGCGACGTAATCGACCGATGGTCCCTTGCCACTCACGGAGACCGATCGCATGCCGCCGTTGGCCGTGCCATAGGCCAGTAGATCGAGGTCTTCGTCAATCGCCAGCACGTTGATGCCCCAACCGTTCTCCACCGGACTTTGCAAATAGCGCGCCTCGCGGATGTCCCACAATCGGATATGGCCGTCGCCGCCGGCGCTATAGAGCGACAGTCCGTCCTTTGTGAACTGGGCCGCGTTGACCGGGCCGTCATGACCGCTCAAGAACGCCAGCTTCTCGAATGCCGGCACGGACCACAGCCCCAGGGTATGGTCCCAGCTGCTCGAGACAAGCCGCTGACCGTCTGCTGAGAATGTCAGGTGCACGACTTTGGCGCTATGCCCGGTCACTACCTTGGCCACCGGCGCCGGCGTCTCATCCAGCAGCTGATCCATTTTCCAGATGCGCAGCGTCCGGTCATCGCCTGCAGTGACCAAATAGCGCCCATCGGGCGAGAACGCCGCGGCATTGACGGCCGCCTCGTGACCGACCAGGGTGCGCCGTTCGGAGAAGTCCGGGACCGACCAGAGAACCGCGGTATAGTCGAAACTGGTGCTCACCAGCCAGCGACCGTCGGGAGACAAGGCCAAGCCTTTCACCGGGCCGCCATGCGCGGTGTATTGCTCGAAGGCCGTCGCCGACGTGGCGAATAGGGACCCGCACATCAGCAAGACCGCAGTCAGCCAGGGCCGCACCCGAATCGATTCAGTGTCTGCGCATAGCAATTGGCACATGGCTCCCCTCTAACGCTTCTTTGTTCTGCGGCTGGATTACGGTGCCCGACGCCGGTTTTCGTGGGCGTCAGACGGTGAGTATAGCCTCGAGCGCGAGACAGCGACTCCCAGGGCATCTGTGCGGATCGGGGAGACGTCATCGGGGTTCGATTCCATCGCATATCGGCCAGCAATTGTGCGACAGCATGCGACATGCAGATTAGTCCTTCTTGTCAAGGAGCGACTCGAGGTCTGCGAAAGGGCGGTACTTTGTCTCGGGGGCATCCTTGGAGCCATCGCCGCCTGCACGGCCGGCGGCGATCGCGGCGAGGTGCTCTTCGTATTTCTGATGCTCGTTGTCGTGACAGTACAGGCACAGCAGCTCCCAATTGCTGCCGTTCGTGGGGTTGTTGTCGTGATCCATGTCTTTGTGGTGGACGGTCAGCTCCCGCAAGTTGGTATGGGTGAACTCACGTCCGCAGCGACCGCATACCCAGGGGAAGAGCTTCAGGGCCTGCTCGCGATACCCGGCGGCACGTTGATCGCTGCTGCGGCGCGCATCCGCGACCACGCGGTCGAGCTTGTCGGTGTCGATGGCGCGGCCGGTGCGGCCATGACGTGGTGGTTGTTTGGCCATGCCTCAGAGCTCCTGTCAATTGCGGTATCTGTATCGGTAATCCAGGCTCGGTATCGCTTCACCGTGGCGCTGCGATGTTTTCCGACTTCTTAGGTCATTCACGTGAAAATGATATGACAATCCTGGCCATTAGCGGGATTGATCAGTCCGTTTCGGCTATATTTTCGCCGGAGATCCATACACCGGAAGGTGAAATATGACAAAGCTTATCGTCATACTCATGACGCATGCGCTGGCCGCCGCCATCGGGTTTGCCGCGGGCATCTACGCCCTGCCGATCTTGACTGCGCCTCCCGCACCAACGGATGCGGAGGTCGCGGCCATCGCGGCGCAGGCGCAGTTCACGGGTGAGTTTCGACGGGATCTCGCGGACAGTGATGCGCTTCACTGGGGTGAGGGAATCGTTGCGATCGGGCAAGGCATGGTTTCGCTGCAGGGCCGGATTGCACCGGGGCCGGATTACAAGCTCTATTTGTCACCAGAGTTCGTTGAGACCGAGGCCGATTTTAATCGTCTGAAGCAGAACATGGTGCAAGTCGGCGACGTCAA
>JAHEJD010000079.1:0-5264 GCA_024639005.1 Chromatiaceae bacterium
CGACATCGAGTTCAACGCTTTAGGTACGAGGTAGTGGCATGGCAGGTCACAGTAAATGGGCCAACATCAAGCACAAGAAGGCCGCCAATGACAAAAAGCGCGGCAAGCTATGGTCTAAGCTGATCCGTGAGGTCACCGTGGCGGCAAAGGAGGGTGGTGGTGGCGACATCGAGGCCAATCCGCGCCTGCGCCTCGCGGTGGACAAGGCCCGTGGCGCCAATATGCCCAACGACACCGTCGAGCGTGCGATCAAACGCGGCGCGGGTGGCGAGGAAGGCGACAACTATGACGAAATCCGCTATGAAGGCTATGGGCCGGGCGGTGTGGCCATTATCGTCGACTGCCTGACCGACAATCGCAACCGCACTGCCTCGGAGGTGCGTCACGCCTTCACCAAACACGGTGGCAACTTGGGCACCGATGGGTCGGTGGCCTACATGTTCAGCAAGAAGGGCATCATTAGTTTCGGTGCCGGCGCCGATGAGGATGCGATCATGGAGGCCGCACTCGAGGCGGGGGCCGAGGATGTGGTCGGCAACGACGATGGCTCGGTCGATGTCTACACGACACCGGATGATTTTTCTGATGTGGTCGAGTCGATGCGCGCGGCCGGCCATGAGCCGGACAACGCCGAGGTTACCTTCGCGGCAGAAAACGACTCACCGTTGGACCAGGACGGGGCCGAAAAGCTGCTGCGTCTGGTCGATTTTCTCGAAGACCTGGACGATGTCCAGGAGGTCTATTCCAATGCCGACATCGCCCCGGAGATCCTGGAAGCCCTGGAGGCCTGAGCTGACTTGGGACGCCACAGTGTGACCCGGGTACTCGGCATCGACCCCGGTTCACGGATAACCGGCTACGGCATCATCGAGAGCGACGGCATGCACAGTTGTCATCTCGGCTCTGGCTGCATACGCACCCTGTCCGGCGCTTTTCCCGACCGTCTCGGTGAGATCTTCCAGGGCATCCGCGAGGTGCTGCTGGATTGGCAGCCGCAGGAAGTCGCGATCGAACAGGTGTTCGTATCACGCAATGCCTCGTCGGCACTCAAGCTCGGGCATGCGCGGGGTGCCGCGATCAGCGCGGTGGTCACGCTCGACCTGCCGGTATTCGAGTACACGCCGGCGGCCGTCAAACAGGGGCTGGTTGGCAGCGGGCGCGCACAGAAAGAACAGGTACAACACATGGTGCGTGTGATCCTCGGCATGCAGGGTAGGCTGGCGTTGGACGCGTCGGACGCACTGGCGGTCGCGGTATGTCATGCGCACAGCCACGCCACGCGGCGCCAGATCGAGGGTGCGTCATGATTGGCCGTCTGCGTGGCCAGATCCTCAGCAAGCAGCCGCCGTTCCTGCTGCTGGACGTAAACGGCGTCGGTTACGAGATTGAGGCGCCGATGTCGACCTTCTATGTGCTGCCCGCCGGTGATGAACCGGTAACGCTGCATACCCATCTGGCAGTGCGTGAAGACGCCCATGTGCTCTATGGATTTGCCCGCGAGGCCGACCGTACTCTGTTCCGTGCATTGCTCAAAGTCAGCGGTGTCGGCGGCAAGATGGCGCTGGGGGTGCTATCGGGCATGACCTCCGAGGAATTCAGCCTGGCGGTGCACGCCGGCGATCATGCGGCGCTGACCCGCCTGCCCGGCGTCGGTAAGAAGACCGCTGAACGCCTGGTCGTGGAGATGCGCGACAAGCTCGACGGGATTGGGGGACTGCCCGCGACGAGCCCGCCGTCGGTCACCGGCGCGGCCCCGATCGGCGCCGACCACGACGCCGTCAGCGCATTGATCGCCCTGGGATACAGGCCGCCCGAGGCCAGCCGCATGGTGAGCAAGGTATTTGAGGCCGGTATGGGTACCGAGGCGATCATTCGAGCGGCGCTGCAGGGCACGGTCAAATAGGTCGGCCGCCCGCAGATTGCCTGTATCAGTGCTCGAAGCGACGCGCCCATTCCGACATAATCAGCGCATGCAAGAGCCAGATCGCCTCATCAGTGGCCAGGCCGCCCTCGACGACGTGGCGATCGATCGCGCTATCCGCCCCAAGACGCTGGCCGAGTATGTCGGCCAGCCCGCGGTGCGCGAGCAGATGGAGATCTTTATCCCGGCGGCGCGCGATCGTGGCGAGGCGCTCGATCACGTACTGATCTTCGGTCCGCCGGGACTCGGCAAGACCACGCTATCGCACATCATCGCCAATGAGATGGGGGTCAACTTGCGCCAGACCTCGGGTCCGGTGATCGAGCGCCCGGGTGACCTGGCGGCCCTGCTGACCAATCTCGAGCCACACGACGTGCTGTTCGTCGATGAGATTCATCGTCTCAGCCCGGTGGTCGAAGAGGTGCTGTACCCGGCGATGGAGGACTATCAGCTCGATATCATGATCGGCGAGGGGCCTGCGGCGCGCTCGATCAAGGTCGACCTGCCGCCGTTCACCCTGGTCGGGGCGACCACGCGCGCCGGCCTGCTGACGTCGCCGTTGCGCGACCGTTTCGGCATCGTGCAACGCCTGGAGTTCTATTCCGAGGCCGAGCTGGGGAGCATCGTACGGCGTTCCGCCGGTATCCTTGGGGTCGCGATCACGGCCGACGGGGCGGCCGAGATCGCGCGCCGCTCGCGCGGCACGCCGCGCATCGCCAATCGCCTGCTGCGCCGGGTGCGTGATTTCGCGCAGGTCAAATCGCACGGCGAGGTGACGATCGAGGTGGCCGATGCGGCGCTGCGCATGCTCAAGGTGGATGCCAACGGCTTCGATCAAATGGACCGTCGGTTGTTGCAGGCGGTCATCGAGAAATTCGATGGCGGGCCGGTGGGTCTGGATAGTCTGGCGGCGGCGATCGGCGAGGAGCGCGGCACCATCGAGGACGTACTCGAACCCTATCTGATCCAGCAGGGCTTTTTGATGCGCACGCCGCGCGGGCGCATGGCGACCCGGGCCTGCTTCATCCATTTCGGGCTGACCCCGCCGAAGTCGAATGACGCCCCGGATCTGTTCGCCGATCTTGCCGACGACTGATCGATTTGTGCCACCCAAAGCAGGCAGGTCTGTAAGGTGAGTGTGTTCGAATGGCCGGTGCGGGTGTATTACGAAGATACCGACGCCGGCGGCGTGGTGTATTACGCCAATTATCTGCGATACCTTGAGCGCGCGCGCACCGAGTGGTTGCGCCACCTGGGTTTTGAGCAGGATCGCCTGATGCGCGACGTCGGGATCGTGTTCGCGGTTCGGCGAGTGGAGATCGATTATCTTCTGCCCGCGCGTTTCGACGATGCACTGACCGTTGAGGCCGCTGTCGAGACGGTAGGCAAGGTCGCGCTGACCTTTCGTCAGGCGATAACCCGGGCACCCGATAGCCTGCTCAGTCGCGCGCTCGTGCAGGTCGTCTGCCTCGACCGGAGCAGGTTCCGCCCGACCGCCATACCAGCCGAAATTCGCGAGATGATGTATGCCGAGCAGTGATTTGTCGTTCGTCAGCCTGATCCTGAACGCCAGCGTGGTGGTCCAGCTGGTGATGGCGATGCTGGTGCTGGCCTCTGTGCTCTCCTGGACCATCATTTTCGATCGCTCGCGGGTGCTGCGCCGGGCGCAGCGCGAGGCCGAGGAGTTCGAGGACCGCTTCTGGTCCGGTGGTGACCTGGGCGATCTTTATCGCGCGGTCGACCGTGACCGCGAGGGCCTGCGCGGCGCCGGCGCGATCTTCCATGCCGGATTTCGTGAATTCGCCCGGCTGCGCGAGAACCAGAACATCGACCCAATGGCGATCGTCGAGGGTGCGCGGCGGGCGATGCGGGTCGCCCTGAGCCGCGAGATCGATATCCTGGAGACGCATCTGACGTTTCTCGCCACGGTGGGCTCGACCAGCCCCTATGTCGGCCTGTTCGGTACCGTGTGGGGGATCATGAACGCCTTCCATGCGCTGGGAAGCGTCAAACAGGCCACCCTGAATCTGGTCGCGCCAGGCATCGCCGAGGCACTGATCGCCACCGCGATGGGTCTGTTTGCGGCGATCCCGGCGGTGGTCGCCTACAACCGCTATGCGAATGCCGTACAGCGTCTGGAAAACCGCTACGACGACTTTGTGGAAGAGTTCTCCAATATCTTGCAGCGCCAGGCGCACACGCGGGCTCGCAAGCGGTGATTGCACAAACCCCTGATCAGTTATTTGCGGTGCTTGTTTTGAGGCCTTGTGCGCCGGCGGCGTCCGACAACCGGCGGCGGGGCCGATTTCCCACGCTCTCTGGGAGTCGGCAGCAGGCCAGCACCACTCGCGACCCTTGTGCCCTTCGGATGGACGCGAGATGACCCAGAAAAGAAAGACCCGGCGCCCGATGGCCGAGATCAATGTGGTTCCCTATATCGACGTGATGTTGGTGCTATTGGTGATCTTCATGATCACGGCCCCGCTGCTCACCCAGGGGGTGAAAGTAGAGCTGGCCGAGGCCGATGCCAGGCCGATTGAGGAAGACGCCAAGCGTCCGCTGGTGGTCAGCGTGGAGGCCGATGGCACCTGGTCGATCACTTATGACGACGACCGCATCCAGCAGGTCGATGCGGAAGCGCTTTTGCTCAAGAGTGCCGCGATTATCAAGAACAATCCCGGCATCCCGGTGCTGATCAAGGGTGACAAGAAGGTCGTCTACGATCGGGTCATACAGGCGATGGTGCTGCTGCAGCAGGCCGGTGCGCCGAGTGTCGGCCTGATCACCCAACCGCCCGAGGAGCGCTAGTCCAGCGTGCTCGCGGTCTTCAGACGCAATCCCGTGGCCCTGGTGCTGGCCATCCTGCTGCATATCGCACTCGCCGTGTTCCTGGTGTTCGAGGTCGATTGGCGCGATGAAATCAAGCCGATCGGCGGCGACGTCAAGGTGGTGCAGGCGCAGCTGATCGACCAACAGAAGCTGGACGCCGAGGTGGCCGAGCGCAAGGCCGCCGAGCGTGCCAAGGCAGACCAGGCCGCCGCTGCCAAGCGCGCGGAGCAGGAACGTCTCGAGGCCTTGCAGAAGCGTCGCGCCGAGGAGAAGCGCAAACTCGTGGAGCTCGAGCAGCAGCGCAAGAAACGTGAAAACGAGGCGGCGCGCGAGGCCGCCGAGGCGAAACAGCGGGCGGCGGCGGAAAAGAGACGCATCGCGGAGCTCGAGCGCAAGGAAGCGGAACTGAAGCAAAAACAGGCGGCGGAGAAGAAGCGCCTGGCGGAACTCGAGCGGCAGCGCGTGGCCGAAGAAAAAAAACGCAAGGCCGCAGAGGCCAAGAAGGCCGCTGAGG
>JAHEJD010000079.1:5364-10990 GCA_024639005.1 Chromatiaceae bacterium
GCACGCAAGGAGCGTATTGCACGTGAAAAGGCCGAGGCCGAACGTAAGCGTAAGGCGGCCGCCGAGGCCAAGGCGCGCGCAGACCGTGCGGCACGGGAGGCCGAACTCGCGGCCCAGTTCGCCGCCGAACAGGATGCCTCGGAAAAGGCGCGGTTGGTTGGCCTGATTCAGTCCAAGGTGGAACGCAGCTGGCTGCGCCCGCCGGGCACCGAGGGTCTGAAATGCGCCGTTCGCGTGCGGCTGGGGGCCAGCGGCTCGGTATTGCTCGCCAACGTGGTAGAGTCCAGCGGCAACACCGCCTTCGATCGCTCTGTCGAGGCGGCCGTTCGCAAGGCGGAGCCATTGCCAATGCCAAGATCTCCACGCTTGCAGGCGGTGTTTCGTGATCTGACCTTCATCTTTGACCCCAGCAGTTGAGTCGTTGTTTGCTATGAAGAGACTGTTCTTTCTGTTCACCCTTATTGCCATGTCATGGCAGGCGAGGGCGACGCTGACCATTGAGATCACGCAGGGCCTGGAGGGTGCGCTGCCGATCGCGGTGGTGCCTTTCGCCTGGCGCGGCAGTGCCGCCAGCCCGCCGCCGCATGCGGTCGGCGAAGTGGTCGCCGCGGATCTGCGTCGCAGCGGCCGTTTCAAGCCCTTGGCGACCGGCGAGATGCTCGCAAGGCCGACGCGCGGCGACGAGGTCGATTTCCGCGACTGGCGGGCGCTGAACATCGAAAACCTGGTGATCGGTGAAGTCGCGCCGAACGGACCGGGCGGCTATCTGGTCAAGTTCTACCTGTACGACGTTTTTCGGGGTGAGCAGATCACCGGCTACAGCATGCCGACGACGACACGCGACCTGCGTGCGACGGCACATCACATCGCCGACATCATCTACGAGACGCTGACCGGCGAGCCCGGTGCCTTCGCCACGCGCATCGCCTATGTGACTTCGGTGCGCCAGGGCCAAGACAAAGAACGCGTGGAACTGCGCATCGCCGATGCTGATGGCTACAATCCGCAGACCGTTGTGTCGTCGGAAGAGCCGCTGATGTCGCCGGCCTGGTCACCAGACGGGACCAAGCTGGCCTATGTGTCGTTCGAAAATGCCCAGCCGTCGATCTGGGTTCAGGAGGTGTTCACGGGTCGGCGCGAGAAAATGACCTCGTTCAATGGCATAAACGGCGCGCCGGCGTGGTCGCCCGACGGGCGCTACCTG
The DNA here is from genome assembly GCA_024639005.1 of Chromatiaceae bacterium. Taxonomy (GTDB): domain Bacteria; phylum Pseudomonadota; class Gammaproteobacteria; order Chromatiales; family Chromatiaceae; genus Thiosocius. The sequence continues at coordinate 6,569 of JAHEJD010000079.1, forward strand.
GCAATGACGCTTTCGAAAGACGGTAACCCCGATATCTTCGTGATGGATATCGCCCGGCGCAGCCTGCGCCCGCTGACCCGGCATCGGTCGATCGATACCGAACCGGCCTGGGCGCCGGATGGCAAGTCGCTGATCTTCACCTCCGACCGCGGCGGCGCACCGCAGATCTACAGGGTCTCGGTCAACGGCGGCGACGCCACGCGGGTTTCGTTCGAGGGCGGCTACAACGCACGCGCCTCGTATTCACCGGATGGCCGCCTGATGAGCATGGTCACGCGCGTCGACGGCCAGTATCGCATTGCGATCCTGGACACCCAGACCCGTGACTTTCGTGTAATGAGCACGGGTCGACTTGATGAATCGCCCAGTTTCGCCCCCAATGGCAGCATGATAATTTATGCCACGCGGGTGAATGACAAGGGCGTGCTCGCCGCCGTCTCGACCGACGGACGGGTACAACAGCGCCTGCGGCTGCAAGAAGGTGATGTGCGCGAGCCCGTTTGGTCACCCCATCAAAAACAGGAGAGGAGTCGTTAAATGAGATCCAAGAGTTCGGCCTGGTCGGCCATTGCCCTGTCGGTGCTGCTGTTGGCCGGTTGCTCGAGTACCGGGACGATAGAAGACGACCCGGGCGCCTCTATCGATGATCGCGGCTCTTCGGGTGCCACCACCTCTGGGGCACAGGCCGGCGGCGCCTGGACCGGCAGCCCGCTGGAGAATCCGAACAGCCTGCTGTACGCCAAGACCATCTATTTCGACTTCGATCAAAGCACGATACGCAGCGAGTTCATCGACGTACTGCGGGAACACGCGGCCTACCTGAACAACAACCGGGCGGCCAGCGTCTTGCTGGAGGGTCATGCCGACGAACGCGGCTCCCGCGAATACAACGTCGCTTTGGGCGAGCGCCGCGCCAACGCGGTCAGAAACTTCCTCGAGGCCGAAGGTGTCGACAGTTCCCAGATCAGCACCCTGAGCTACGGTGAGGAACGCCCGGCTGTGCTCGGCGCCGATGAGGTCTCCTGGTCGGCGAACCGTCGCGCCGTACTCGTCTACTAGCGCTTAGGATGTCGATGAAGACGGGTCGCGGCCTGCTGCTGTTGCTGGGTCTGCTGCCGGTGGCGACACTGGCGGCCGACCCGCCGATGTCGCAACGCCTGGAGCTGCTCGAGCGTCGGGTCAATCGCATCACGGACCTGACGCTGCAGCTCGACGAAGTGCGGCGTGAGAACCGCGAGTTGCGTGGTCAGGTCGAGAATCTCGGCTATGAGATCGAACAGCTCAAACGCAAGCAGCGCGACATCTATCTCGATATCGATCAGCGTCTGGGTGCCGCTCAGCCCGCTGCTGGCCTTACTCCCGCCCCCGCCCCCGCCGTTGTCGGACCATCGCGGGGACCCGGCGGCGTGGCTGCTCCTCAACCGGCCGCGGTGTCGGTGCCGCCCGTGCCCGTAACCGCAACGGATCGCGCACAGATTCAGGGCGAATATCAGGCGGCCTACGAGCTGCTGAGCCCGCAGCAGAAGCGCTACCGTGAGGCCGCTACCGCGTTCGCCGCGTTCGTCGTGAAGTACCCGCATGACGAACTCACGCCGAATGCCCAATACTGGTTGGGCGAGTCCCACTATGTCTCGCAGCAAAACGACCAGGCCTTGGAGGCCTTCGAAAAGGTGGTGAACCGGTATCCGGAAAGTACCAAGGCGCCCGGTGCGCTGTTCAAGATCGGCCGGCTGCAGCAGGCGGCGGGCGATCCACAGGCGGCCCGGGCGAGTTACCAAAAGGTACTCACGGATTACCCGGATGCCCCCGCGGCCGGTCTGGCCAGGCAACGCCTGCAGCAGCTCGGCCGCTGAGCCTGCCCCGACGGGCAAGTCTTCATGGCGCGTCTTCGCATCACCGAGATATTCCATTCGCTGCAAGGTGAGAGTGCGAGTGTCGGCTGGCGCACGGTGTTCGTGCGTCTCACCGGCTGCCCGCTGCGCTGCGGCTACTGTGACACCAGCTATGCCTTCAAGGGCGGTGAGTGGTGGCAGATCGACGCGATCCTCGATGAAGTGGCGGGATTCGACGCGCGCTATGTGACAGTGACCGGCGGCGAGCCGCTGGCCCAGCCGGATTGCCTCGGATTGCTGGCCGCACTGTGCGATGCCGGCTATCGGGTCTCGCTCGAGACCAGCGGGGCGATTGATGTCGGGCCAGTCGATCCGCGTGTGGTCAAGGTGATCGATCTTAAGACGCCAAGCTGCGGGGAGTGCGACAAGAATCGCTATCAGAATCTTGATTATCTCCGGGCCGGCGACCAGGTGAAGTTCGTGATCGCCGACGAGGCCGACTACCGTTGGAGCTGCGAGCAGCTGCGCGACTGGGATCTGACCAGGCGCTGTGACGTGCTGTTCTCGCCGGTGGCCGGCGCACTGCCGCCGTCCGAACTGGCCGACTGGATCCTGCGCGACCGCCTCGATGTGCGCTTGCAGATCCAGCTGCACAAGGCCCTGTGGGGAAACGAACCCGGCCGATGAACGATACGCCGAGCAAGGCCGTTATCCTACTGTCCGGTGGGCTGGATTCCGCCACCGTGCTGGCAATCGCTCTTGCTCAGGGTTATCGCTGCTACGCGCTCAGTCTCGATTATGGTCAGCGTCATCGTGCCGAACTTGCGGCAGCGCGCCAGGTGGCCGCTGCATTAGGCGTCGTCGAGCACAAGATCTTGTCGCTGTCGTTGGATGCGATCGGTGGCTCGGCATTGACGGATCGCGCGATCGCAGTGCCCGAGTCGGGCGGCGAGGGTATCCCCGTGACCTATGTGCCGGCGCGCAACACCGTGTTCCTGGCACTGGCGCTGGGTTGGGCCGAGGTGCTGGGCTCGACCGACCTGTTCGTCGGCGTGAATGCCGTCGACTACTCGGGCTATCCCGACTGCCGGCCCGCGTTTATCAGCGCGTTCGAACAGCTGGCCAATCTGGCGACCAAGGCCGGGGTGGAGGGCAATGTGTTCCGGGTGCATGCCCCGTTGATCGATATGACCAAGGCCGAGATCATCCGCACTGGTGCCGGACTGGGGGTCGACTATGCGCTCACGGTGTCGTGCTATCAGGCCGACGCCGACGGCGTCGCCTGTGGCCGCTGCGACGCCTGCCGTCTGCGTGCCCAGGGCTTCCACGCCGCCGGCATAGCGGATCCCACACGCTATCGTTTTTAATGGTAAACGCGGGCTCGGTGCCGACTGGTGCACCGCCGGGCAATTCGGTACGCTCGCTCGCATGACAAAGTCGTAGCTGCAGGGCGTTGGACAAGAGGAGACACGGGTATGCTCTTTGAGACATTTTCCGGCGCGGAAGCGATGCTGTTATGGGGCGGGTTTTTAATCGCGCTGGTGCTCGGCGCGGTCGTCAACAAGACCAACTTCTGCACCATGGGGGCGGTATCCGACCTGGTCAACATCGGCGATACTGGACGCTTGCGCGCCTGGCTGTTCGCGATCGCAATCGCGGTGCTCGGCGTGGCCGTGCTCGAATATGCGGATCTCGTTGATGCGACCGGTACCTTTCCGCCTTATCGCAGCGGTAATCTGCTGTTGGCCGAGAACATTCTCGGCGGCCTGTTGTTCGGCATCGGCATGACCCTGGGCAGCGGCTGCGGTAACAAGACCCTGATCCGCATCGGCGCAGGCAATCTGAAATCGGTCGTGGTCTTCGTGATCATCGCGGTGATTGCCTACTTCATGATCAGCCCGTTTCCAGGCTCCGATCAGACCCTGATGAGCCTGCTGTTCTACGACTGGATCCGCCCGTTGTCCGTCAACCTCGGCGCATCGCAGGATCTCGGCTATCTGATCGGCGGCGAGGCGGCGGCCGGCGCGCGGCTCGTGATCGGTGTGTCGATCGGTCTGATCCTGGTGGCGTTTGCGTTGAAATCGGTGGATTTTCGCGGCAGCCGCGACAACATCATTGGCGGCCTCGTGGTCGGGCTGGCGGTGGTGGGCGCCTGGTATCTGAGCAGCAGCATTCGGGTGGAATCGTTCGACGGCAACATCCCGTTGGCCGAGTACTACCAACAGTGGGACATGCTGGCCGATTCGGACGAGGGCAAGCCGGCCCAGGGCCGTCCGCTGGCGCCGCAGTCCTATACCTTCATCAACCCGATGGGGCAGACTCTGGGCTATATGGCCGGGGGATTCGAGCGTTCTCTGTTGAACTTCGGTGTCATGGCGGTGTTCGGTGTGGTGCTCGGTTCGCTGCTGTGGGCGCTGGCCTCGCGTGGCTTCCGCATCGAGTGGTTCAGCTCGATGAGAGATGCCGTTGTTCACGTTATCGGTGCAATATTGATGGGCTTCGGCGGCACGCTCGCTATGGGCTGTACCGTGGGGCAGGCCATCACCGGCGTATCGACCCTGGCGCTCGGCTCCATTGCCACCTTCCTTGC
>JAHEJD010000143.1 GCA_024639005.1 Chromatiaceae bacterium
AGGTGGTGCATGGTCTCGATACCCATGTCGCTGAGCGAGCCGTCCAGAAACATCGCGCTGTAGAAACCCGGGGCGTGATGGCCAACCTCGGTCACGATATTGGTGTGACCGAGCATGACAAGCGCGGCATAGGCGTCGGCACTGCTTGCAAAGCCGCCCGGGTGACCGGACTCTTTGGAGGCGCACAGCTGCAGCGTGGTGTAACGCAGCGCGTCTACCATCAGACGCGTTTGGAAAACGGCCGTCTCGTCGATCGTTGAAACAGAGCCGGTGTTCGAATCGACTACCGGCGTTGCACCCAGGTCGTCGAACTGCACGGGCCGGGGGCCGAAGTGCAGGATGCCCTCGCAGAAGGCCGGGGCGTTGGGAACCATCTTTCGTGCCGGAGTGCTCATGCTCGTCTCTCCTCAGTTGTCAGACAGCACGGACCGAACGGTCCGCTTTGCCGCCAAAACTAGGCGGGCTGGTTATTTTCCGCAATGGGGCATTCATTTCACAATACGGAATATTAATCTGGCCGATCATCGAAGTTACCGCAAGTGTTTGATATCGAGGGATTCGTTCCAATTCCCCCAAAACGCGCGTAAAATTCCCACCATATGAAAACTCGGTCTAAAATGACCAACATTCGAAACCATGCACCGGTTTCTGGTCATGATTGGGGCAATTTTTCGCACTATGCAAAACGATTCCGATACGAAGAAAAAAGAGCGCAGTGGACGCATCCAGGTGATCGACCGCGCGGCGGCGCTGCTGGATGCGATCGCCCGCTACCCGGAGCCCGTCAGCCTGAAAGTCCTGGGCGCCGAGACCGGCCTGCACGCATCGACCGCGCATCGCATCCTGGCATCCTTGATCGGTAACCGTTTCGTGGAGCGAGATGCAACGGGCCGCTATCGGTTGGGCATCCACCTGCTGCAGCTCGGCGTGCGCCTGCACAGCAGCATCGACCTGCGTTCCGTGGCATTGCCGGTGATGGAGGCACTGCGCGACAGGCTGGGCGAATCGGTGAATCTGACGATCCGCGAGGGCGACGTCGTGGTCTATCTGGAAAAGGCCACCCCGAACCGGATGATGCATGTGCAGCAGGTGGTCGGCAGCCGCGCGCCACTGCATGTGACTGCGGTCGGCAAGCTCATGCTGGGTGCCGCGGGGGAAGGGGCGATACGCGGTTATGCACAGCGCACCAACCTGCCCTCCTACACGCGCAACACCCTCTCCGCGCTCCCACGCCTAATCGCTGAGTGCAACACCGCGGTAGCGCAAGGCTATGCACTGGATAATGAAGAGGCGGAGATCGACGTCGGTTGCATCGGCGTGCTGCTGAATGACGGCACCGGCAGCCCAGTCGCCGGACTCTCGGTTTCCGCCCCGATCGAGCGCCGGCGCATGGCCTGGGTGGATGACGTCATCGAGGCCGGCAAGACCATCTCGGCGCAGCTCGGGTATCACCCGGACTAAAATGCAGCGGCGAATTGCGTCGAAGGCTACAACTACCCGATGAGTAAAGACCGCGCCTGGCTGGTGGTTGGTGTCGCGCTGTTCCTGGGCGTTCTGCTCGGCATACCCGACACCCTGATGCCGTCGGCGGCAAGCCGCGTCGCGGCGATCGCGGTATTGATGGCGATGCTGTGGATCAGCGAGGCGATACCAATACCGGCAACCGCGTTGTTGCCGGTGGTGCTTTTCCCGGTGCTCGAGGTGATGCCGGTGTCAGAGACCACGGCGAACTATGCGCACCACCTTGTCTTCCTATTCCTTGGTGGCTTCTGGATCGCCGCCGCGGTTGAACGCTGCGGCCTGCATCGCCGCATCGCCCTGCAGGTGCTGCGCCTCGTAGGATCGCGCGCCGATCACATCCTGCTCGGTTTCATGGCGGCAACCGCCTTCCTGTCGATGTGGCTGAGCAACACCGCCACGACGGTGATGATGCTGCCGATCGGTCTGGCTGTCGCGGCGAGGCTCGGACCCGATACCCAGTCCCCGTTCGGCCGCGCCCTGATGCTGGGCATCGCCTATGCCGCGTCGATCGGCGGCGTGGCCACGCTGGTGGGCACCCCACCCAACGCCGTGCTCGCCGGGATCGTCGAGAAGACCCAGGGTGTGTCCATCAGTTTCGGCCAGTGGCTGTTGTTTGGCCTGCCGCTTTCGCTGCTGATGTTGTGGGCCTGCTGGTTGTATCTGAGCCGCATCAATACCCGGCTGCGGGGACTCGAACTCGGCCAAGGCGGCGCCACGGTTCACACCGAGCTGGATACCATTGGGCGCATGACGGCTGCGGAACGTCGCGTACTGGCCGTGTTCGTGGTGGTCGCGCTGCTGTGGGTGTTCAAGGGGCTGGCTCCCTGGCCGGCGCTGCAGTCGCTGAGCGACTCCACGGTCGCGATCGCCGGCGCGCTGGCGCTGTTCGTCATCCCCTCGGGCAGCACTGCGCGTGAGGGTCTGCTGACCTGGGATGCCGCTACACACGTGCATTGGGACGTACTCATTCTGTTCGGCGGCGGCTTTGCGCTGGCGGAGGGTTTTCAACAGTCCGGCCTGACCGAATGGATCGGCCTGCAACTGGATTTCCTGGTGCAGGTGCACTGGGTTCTACTGATCCTCGGCGTCGCAGCGGTGACCCTGTTCCTCACCGAACTCACATCAAACACTGCGACCGCGAGCATGCTGCTGCCGATCGTCGCCGGCCTGGCCGCGGCCGCGGGTCAAGATGCGCTGCAGGCCATGGTGGCCACGGCCCTTGCCGCCTCGTTTGCTTTCATGCTCCCGGTGGCAACACCGCCCAACGCCATTGTGTTCGCGAGCCGGCAGATCAGCATCAGGCAGATGGCGCAGGCCGGTGTCTGGATGAACCTGGTCGGCCTGCTGCTGATCACTGCGTTCGTGAGCCTGCTGTTGCCGTGGACTTTGGCACCGGGCTCATAAGCGACTGTCGA
>JAHEJD010000022.1:0-20478 GCA_024639005.1 Chromatiaceae bacterium
CCGCGGCAAGGTGCATCGCACAGCCGACATTGCTGGTCAGCAGCAGCCGGGCATCGTGCGCGGCGGCGGCCGCGAGGATCGGTGCGCGCAGGCGGGCCGCCCAATCCGGGTGACGCAGCATATAGTCGCCGGCAGAACCGCAGCACTGCCCTGCCTCGCCCACCGCCCGCAATGTCAAATCCGGGATCAGCGCAAGCAGCGCGTCGACCCAGCCGCCGCCGCGGTAGACGTTCTCCATACTGCAGGGGGTATGCACCAGCACCTCGCCCGCCAGCGGCGTGAACGCCGCAGAGCCCAGATCGCCCTGCTCGAGCAGAAAGCGGTTGATGTCAAAGTGCTCGGTCGGCAGCGGCGGTTGGTAGTCATCCAGATGGATGCCGCAGCCGCTGGCGATGCTGACCACGGCATCGAGCGATGCGTCGAATGCCGCCCGGTTGGTCTGTGCGAGCTGTGCGGCCCGGCCTGGGTCGCCAGAGTGCCTGGAAAGGGCGCCACAGCAGCCGGCCTGGGCGGGTATGGAGACACCGAAGCCGGCGTGCCGCAGCAGCCGCAGCGCGGCCTGCAGTGCCCCACCCTGCTGCGCCGCACTGGCGCAGCCCAGAAACAGCCCCACGCGACCGCGAGGCGCGCCGTTCAGTGGCGCATAGTCGCCTGCCGGCGGCGCGCTCGCGGTCGCCGGCAACGCCGTCGCCAGCCTGTGCAGGCCATGCAGCGTCCGCAGCGGTCGCGAAAGCGCGCTGGGGGTGAGCCTTGCCAGCTGCGTGCCCCAGCGCTGCAGGCTCGGATCCTGGATCAGGGCGGCCAGTCGACGGGGCCGACCGCCGGCCAGCTGCGCACGGGCCACGTCGAGCAGACGACCGTAGGGCACCAGGGACGGGCAGACACGCTCACAGCGTCGGCAGCCGAGGCAGTTGTCGAGATGTCTGGTCAGCGTTGCATCACCGGGCAGACGGTCCTGCAACAGGCCCTCCATCAGCGCGAGGCGGCCCCGCGGCGACTCGTTCTCATTGCGCTCGAGGCGATACGTGGGACACTCGGGCAGGCACATACCGCACTTGACGCAGCGGTCGAGCGCTTCCTGGGGCGTTATGGGGGCTTTGCCATCGGCCATGCCCACTATAATGCCGCCAGATGCACATCGCCGTCCGGAAGCCTGTATGAGTCATTACTCCCACCACGTGTTTTTCTGCACCAACGAACGTGCCGACGGCAGCCAGAGCTGCAACCAGTGCGGCGCGCGCGACGCCCGCGACTACGTGAAGCGGCGCTGCAAGGAGCTCGGTATCTCGGGTGCCGGCAAGATCCGCATCAACACCGCGGGCTGCCTGGACCGTTGCGAACTCGGGCCCGTGATCGTGATCTACCCCGAGGCGGTGTGGTACACCTACGTCGATCGCGCCGATCTGGACGACATCATCGAACAGCACCTGGCAAAAGGCAGCGTGGTCGAGCGACTGCAGCTCGACCTTGACATGTCCAGCAAAATTTAAGAACATAGTTACATGCTGATCCACTTGGATCAGCCCTCCTCCATCCTCCTTTGGTGGTTATTCTGAGCGCGACATCCCCCGTCGCGCTTTTTTTTGCCCGCAGGCCGTCGAATACCCATTGCAGAGGCGTTTTTGTGCCCCCGCCAGCGGCATGTCTGCCCGAGCGCTTGCGCACCTGCCGCCTTCCGGGTAACATGCGCGCCCTTTCGTAAACTACGACAATGCCTTGGTTTGGAGCCTGATTCAATGACTACCACGGTCAGCGCGAAGCCCGCAGAGGTCCGCCGGGAATGGCTACTGGTCGACGCCGATGGCAAGACCCTCGGCCGTCTGGCCTCGGAGATCGCACGCCGCCTCAGGGGCAAACACAAACCGATCTTCACCCCGCATGTCGACACCGGCGACTACGTCGTGGTCGTCAACGCCGGGAAGGTGGCCGTCACCGGCAACAAGCTCCGAGACAAGATGTATCACCACCATACCGGCTATATCGGCAACCTGAAATCGATCAGCCTCGAGAAGCAGCTGCAGAAGGCCCCGGAGCGCGTGATCGAGACTGCGGTGCGCGGCATGCTGCCGCGCAATCCCCTGGGCCGCGCGATGATGAGAAAGCTGCGCATTTTCGCCGGCCCCGAGCATACCCATCAGGCCCAACAGCCCAGGCCGCTGGAACTCTGAGGACGCAACGCCCCATGGCACAACAGTTGAATTACGGCACCGGCCGTCGCAAGACCTCCGCCGCACGCGTGTTTCTGAACAGCGGCAATGGCGCAATCACCGTAAACGGCCGTCCGTTGGACACATTCTTCGGCCGCGAGACCGCGCGCATGGTCGTGCGCCAACCCCTGGTGCTGACCGATATGGCGAATAAAGTCGACGTCAACGTGAGCGTCACCGGTGGCGGGACCACCGGCCAGGCCGGCGCCATCCGCCACGGCATTGCGCGCGCGCTGGTCGAATACGACGACAGCATGCGGGCTGCGTTGCGCCGGGCCGGGTTCCTAACCCGCGACGCCCGCGCGGTCGAGCGCAAAAAGGTCGGTCTGCACAAGGCACGCAAGCGGCCGCAGTACTCCAAGCGCTGACCTGCCGGCATCGGCGGGCCGGACGCGCCGCCGCGTCGCACCGTTCCCCGGCGCCGCTTTCCCGTCTTGGGGCGTAGCTCAATTGGCAGAGCGACGGACTCTGACTCCGTAGGTTGTAGGTTCGATCCCTACCGCCCCAGCCAACCCCTGCCCGCGCGCCTCAGCGGCAATTACGCAACAGGAATATCCAACGTCTGTCCGGCGGCCCGCTCGCCCGCGGTCCACGTCCGGATCACGCCCCAAGAGGGGGTGTAAGAGCAAATCCCAAAAGACTTTAGCAACCGATCCCAAGTGGCTGCTTTTGGACAATATTCTTAAATTCAAAGACTTGTGGCCAGGGTCGCTGTCTTTTTTTTGCAACTCTCCCCGTGTCTGTGTAGTTTTTACAAAAATTGCTTGCGATGTCGCGTTCGAGCAACTAACATCAGTCTTGCACAGCTTTTCTTTTAAACCAACTCGAAATACGGGAGTTCTCAATGAACAAAAAAGTCATCGCCGTCGCGATCGCCACTGCCTTTGCGGCATCGGGCGCCTACGCCGACGCAACCCTCTACGGGAAATTTCACGGCTCCGTCGACATGATCGACTCGGATTCAGATTTCGAGGACAACTGGCAGGTTAACAGCCGCTCCTCACGTGTCGGCATCAAGGGCTCGGAAGACCTCGGCGGCGGTCTGAAGGCGATCTACCAACTCGAGCTTGGCGTGAACCTGGACGGTGGTGGCCAGGGCCAGGACAACCCCAGTAGCGGCCTCGGCGGCGCCTCGCGTAACACCTTCCTTGGCTTAGCTGGCGACTGGGGCACGGTGTTCATCGGCCGCCATGACACACCGGCCAAGGTGGCATTCTACGGCTCCAAGGTCGAAAACCTGGGCGACTCTGCACTCGATATAAACTCCGGCAACAACCTTAACAGGAAGGCGACTAACCCGAATGGCGCCGCACCGCTCGGCGTAATAAGCGAATACCGCGCCAGCGACGTCATTGCGTATGTGTCGCCAAACTTCAGTGGTTTCACTTTCCTCGCTGCGATGATGCCTGGTGAAGACAATGACTTTGTCAGCGATGAGCGTGACAGCATCGCGGACCACTGGTCCGTGGGCGGTATGTACCAGGGTGGCGGTCTGGCCGCCAGCGCCGGCTACGCGATGTATAACAGCGGGGACGCGGGCGACGGTGATGTCAACCAGAAGGTGGCGCAGGGTAGCGTCAGCTATACCTTCGGCGCCTTCAAGGTCGGTGGTACTTATGAGTACACCGACAATTACGTCTTCGATAATGACGGTGACTACACCGCCTGGGCGGTCACCGGCCAGTACAAATTCGGCAACAATGCCGTCAGCCTGGTCTACAGCGACGGTAACTACAATACCGAATCCGGTCTCGGACAGGAACAAGACGGCTGGGGCATCGGTTTTGACCATAGCTTCAGCAAACGCACCATGGTCTACGCGGCCTACGCGTCGGCAACAGTCGAACCGGACATAGGTGGTGATGACGACAACGACATCTTCTCGGTGGGTATGATTCACAAGTTCTGATCGGTGGTCAGATAACTTTGATTTTAAACGGGGCCGCATGGCCCCGTTTTTTTGGGGCCTGTCGATCACTCGGCGACGCCGCCGTGCTGCGCCGCTGGAGACGCCCAGGTCGCCGCAGTCTAAGGCACATATATCTCACCGATTACCTGCTGCGGCCCCCGATACCCTCGCCATGACGAGGCGCACTCGTTGCACGCGGTTCGACGTAGTGTCGACTACGCCTTCACCGCCTTCAACTCCGTGCACCCCGCCATAGCGGTGTCTCGGCGCCCTCGCTACGAAAAACGGTGAGATATGCAGGTTAGGGCTTCACGATCGATCTTGCGGGATAACTGTGGCCATTCGGCATGGCGATACCCTGGGCGTCCAGATCTCCGGACATCGGTCACAGCTTCGGCGATGAACAACTGTTATATTTACTCCAGGGTTGGTCTTTCGAGCCGACTCGAGATACCGGGGTTCTCAGTGACCACAAGGATAATCGTCGTAGGGATCGCCACTGCCTTTGCGGCATCGGGCGCCTATGCGGACGCAGGTCTCTCAGGGAAGCCCAACGGCGCGGCCGATCTGCAACGGCACGAGACCGCGGCCAGGCTGGCGTTCGATGACGCCGGTGTAGAAAACCTCAGCGATTCGGCCCTGGATCTCAACACCGCCAACAGTCTGACCGACAAGTCGCCCAACCCGCTCGCCCCGGCCGGCGTCATCAGTGAATACCGCGCCAACGACACCATGGTCTACAAGTTACCCGACTTTGGCGGTTTCAGCTTTATCGGTGCGGGCATCCCGGGTGAAGACCAAGACGTCGCACAGAACACCCGCACCGGTATCGCCGACCACTGGTCCGTTGGCGGTATCTTTCAGGGTGGCGGTCTGCAGGCCAGCCTGGGTTATTCCAGCTACGACAGTGACGCCGCGGACGCAGCGAACACAACGGCCAGCAACGCCTCGGCGATTCGTCAGAACGTGGCCCAGGCCACTGCCAGCTACACCTTCGCGGACAAATTCAAGCTCGGTGGCGCCTTTGAGTACACCGACAACTATCAGTTCGATGGCGGCGGTGACTACAATGCCTACGCGGTCACAGGCCAGGCGAGATTCGGCAACAGTACCATTAACGCCCTGTACACCTATTCCAACTACAACTCCGAGACCGTCGGCAACGAGCGCAGCTCCTGGGGCTGGGGTCTCGGCGGGGATCATGCACTCAGCAAGCGGACCAAGGTTTACGCGACCTATTCCTCAGCCAAAACCGATAAGAGTGTCGGCGGTGAGGAGACCGACAGCATCTTCTCGTTGGGCATGATCCACAACTTCTGATCGGTGATCGAAGCGGGCTAGCCCTGCAAATCTCACCGATTTCTTGCTGCGGGCGTCGATACACTCGCCCTAACGGCGCTGGCACTTGCTTGGGTACTTGCGCCCCGGCGCATTCGACCCACGGGACGCCGTGAATCCGTCCGTGGAGGCTCGACTGCCGCATCCCTGCGGCAGACGCCCGAGAATCGAACACGCCGGCGCGCTGATCGATGCCTGTTGGCCCGCCAGGTAAGTGCCATTGGGGCTAGGGTTTCATAACCCGCGGCCCCTCGGCCGTCCCGAGTATCAGCACATCCGCCGGACGGTGGGCGAAGATGCCGACGGTGACCACGCCGGCGATCTGATTGATCGCTGTCTCTAGCTTCATCGGTTCCATGATCTCGAGACCATGGACATCGAGGATCAGGTTGTCGTTGTCGGTGACAAAGTTCTCACGCCACACCGGGCTGCCGCCCAGCGCGACCAGTTCGCGCCCGACATAGCTGCGCGCCATCGGGATGACCTCGACCGGGAGCGGAAACCTGCCGAGCACATCGACCAATTTGCCCTCGTCGGCGATACAGATGAACTGCTTGCTCGCCGCGGCGACGATCTTCTCGCGCGTCAGTGCGCCACCGCCCCCCTTGATCAAGTGCAACTGTCGGTTGGCCTCGTCGGCCCCATCGACATAGACCTCGAGCCCACCGGTGGCATTCAGATCCAGCACCTGGATGCCGAGTGTCTGCATGCGTTCGGTCGAGGCCTCTGAGCTGGAGACCGCACCGTCGAAACGACCCTTGACCTTGGCGAAGGCGTCGATGAAGTGGTTAACGGTCGAGCCGGTGCCCACCCCGATGATGCCGCCGTCGGGAAGCAATTCGATGGCCGCCTCGGCCGCCTGTCGTTTCAATTCGTCTGCGTTCATGTCTGCGCTCCCTGGTGCCGACCCAGTCCGACCGGCGCCTTCCGGTGGCAGACGTTATCATCCAACGAATACTCGCCACCACTGTTTCATGTGCGGCAACGGGTATGACTGCCTTGTGCTCGATACCCCGCACCGACCGGGACACGCGCCCGTTGGGACGTCAGCACAAATCTGCTCGCTGCCGTACACTTGAGCCCGCGGAGCGCTATTTGCGAAGCGAGCCAGACGGCGGCTGGCGTGAAATGGCCCGGGCGTGTTCCACGAAAAGGAACGTCTTCGGCCCGCAACGAAGCGATGTGCTGTGCGCATCGCAGCCAATGCGGCCGGGTGAAGGCCAGGGGCCTCAGAATTGCCATCTTGAACACTGCGCTCGCGCAGAATCATTCACTCGACGCTAAAACATGAGCATGACTTACGTAGAACAGATCCTGCGCGCGCGCGTCTACGACGTTGCGGTTGAATCGCCGTTGCAGCGCGCGGTGCGCCTGTCGGCGCGCACCAGTAACGAGGTTTTGCTCAAGCGAGAGGATGAACAACAGATCTTTTCGTTCAAGCTGCGCGGTGCCTACAACAAGATATTTCATCTCCCCGACGCACAGCGGGCCGCGGGTGTCGTGGCCGCGTCCGCAGGCAACCATGCACAGGGGGTGGCGCTGGCCGGTCAGCGGCTCGGCGTTGTGACCACGATCGTCATGCCGGTGACCACGCCGGGCATCAAGGTGGAGACCGTGCGGCGACTCGGCGGCAAGGCGGTGCTGCACGGGGATTCCTATGACGAGGCCTGCGCCCATGCGACGCAGCTGGCTAACGACAAGGGGCTGACCTTTATCCATCCCTTTGACGATCCCGATGTGATCGCGGGGCAGGGCACCATCGGCATGGAGATCCTGCGTCAGCACGCGGACCCGATCGATGCGGTCTTTGTTCCGGTCGGGGGCGGTGGACTCATCGCCGGGGTCGCTGCCTACATAAAGCACATCCGCCCGGATATCAGGGTGATCGGTGTGGAACCGGAAGATTCACCAACGCTCGAGCGCGCGCTGGCGGCCGGACGACGCGTGATACTCCCGCAGGTCGGCCTGTTTGCCGACGGTGTGGCGGTCAAACAGATCGGCAAGGAGACCTTCAAGGTCGCGCGCAAGACCGTGGACGAGGTGATCCTGGTCAACACGGACGAGATCTGCGCGGCAATCAAGGACGTCTTTGATGACACCCGCAGTGTCGCCGAGCCGGCCGGTGCACTGGCGATCGCGGGCATCAAGAAGTATGTTGCGCACGAAGACGCGAAGGGCCAGACCCTAGTCGGCATACTGAGCGGTGCCAACGTCAATTTCGATCGCCTGCGACATATCGCTGAGCGTGCCGAGGTCGGCGAACAGCGCGAGGCGCTATTTGCGGTGCAGATCCCGGAAAAGCCGGGCAGCTTCCTGGCGTTCTGTCGTGCGCTTGGGCGACGCAGCATCACCGAGTTCAACTATCGCTTTTCAGATCAGCAGGATGCCCAGGTGTTCTGCGGTGTCGAACTGCGTAATGGCAACACCGAGCGGGCGGCGATCGAGGAACACCTGGTCGGCAAAGGTTTCAAGGTGGTCGATCTGACCGATAACGAAACGGCCAAGCTGCACATCCGCTACATGGTCGGCGGCCATGCGCCACAGGCGCACGACGAAAAACTTTTTCGTTTCGAGTTTCCGGAGCGCCCCGGGGCCTTGCTGAACTTTCTGAAGGGTCTTTCCGGTGGCTGGAACATCAGCCTGTTCCATTACCGCAACCACGGTGCCGCCTACGGGCGTGTCCTGGTCGGCATGCAGCTGGATCAAAAGGCCGTGCGTGAGTTTCGCAGCTATATGCGCGACAGCGGCTACCGCTATAGCGAAGAGACCGAAAACCTCGCTTACCGTTTCTTCGCCAAGGGCGGCTAGGCTCGATATCACATCGGCCGATTGCCACCGGTCTGTGCGCCAAACCACGCAAAAAGCCCGGCCATCCGGCCGGGCTAATGATCCCAGCTATTGCCGAATCAGCGTTTCCTACGCGGCGTGACCTTGCGGGGCCTCGCTGCTACCTTTCGCTTCGGTGCTGCCTTCTTCTTGGCAGCGACCTTCTTGCGCCTCGGTGCTGCCTTCTTCTTGGCAGCGACCTTCTTGCGCTTCGGTGCTGCTTTCTTCTTGGCAGCGACCTTCTTGCGCCTCGGTGCTGCCTTCTTCTTGGCAGCGACCTTCTTGCGCTTCGGTGCTGCTTTCTTCTTGGCAGCGACCTTCTTGCGCTTCGGTGCTGCCTTTCTCTTTATAGCGACCTTACGCTTCGGTGCTGCCTTTCTC
The DNA here is from genome assembly GCA_024639005.1 of Chromatiaceae bacterium. Classification (GTDB taxonomy): domain Bacteria; phylum Pseudomonadota; class Gammaproteobacteria; order Chromatiales; family Chromatiaceae; genus Thiosocius. The sequence continues at coordinate 8,662 of JAHEJD010000022.1, forward strand.
TTTGTAGCGACCTTACGCTTCGGTGCTGCCTTTCTCTTTGCAGCGACCTTACGTTTCGGTGCTGCCTTCTTCTTAACTGCCATAAACCCCCTCCGGTTTAACAGGTGCCATAGACCATGGCATGAGTATAAACAACGAAAACAAAAATACTAGTTTGTCAACGGATGTATCGACGTTCATATTCAAGGCTTTAGCAAAATTTTAAGAATTTTTTTTATTTAAAAATACGCGTTCACTCGATGTATAGCGTGTGAATCACAAACTGCAGCTAACGCTCGAAACAACAATCGCGCGCGCATCAAGTGCGTCGGCGCGCCAAAAAAAGTTTGCAGGGTTGCGATTTCATCAGCTTGCGCACTTGCTAAGCGTTGTTGCCAACGCACCAACTAGTGGCATCTTTGTCGGCAATACAGGCGTCGCTCGGTGACCACGGCATCGAGGGGAACGTCCCAGGGTTGGCTTGGCAGTCTGTCAACGCGTTGCACTTCATGGGCGAAGCCGAGCAGGAAGGGTCGCCTTGTCCGCTGTCGCCGACGCACGAATGCGAAGCTGCGGTCGTAGTAGCCGCCCCCCATGCCCAGGCGATGACAGTCTTCATCGAAACCGAGCAAGGGGACGATGACGAGATCCAGTCTGCGTGCGGCAATCAGGCCTCGCCTGCGTGGAAGGGGTTCGGGGATATCGAAGCGGTTGCGCCGCAGCCGATCACCAGGCCGCCACCGGTAGAACCGAAGTTCGCCGCGGCGGAAGGGATGTAGGACCGGTAGATAGCAGATCTTGCCCAGGGCTGCTGCATGCTCGAGCAGCGCCATCGGATTCAATTCACCCTGGCTGCCCACATAACCGGCGATCCGTCTGGCGCGTCGGAAAAGCGGCTGCCGCAGAATGCGCTTCACTGCGCAGCTTTCGGCAGCGGTTCGCTCGTTTGCGGAGAGATCGCGACGGGCATGTCGCAGCTGCTGGCGGAGTCCTTGTCGATCGGGCATGGGTCAATGAGAGAAGCGACATTCCCCGCCTGTGTCGGTACTCGCCGTTATCCTTGAACCGTGAGGTTCAAGTGGGACCGAAACGGCGCCGAAGGCTTTCCGCTACGCGGCGGACATGCACACTGGCATCCGTGACTCGGCCCCGAAGTGCATAAGCATAGGCTCAAGGGAACATCGGGCCAGCTATCGAACACCGCAGGGAATGTCTAACTACAGGCTAGCCGCAAAGTAGCCGCCGAACAAGTCGGGAATCCACGGCATTCTTGCCGAACATGTTCTCGACAGGTCGCACGCGGGGCTGCTGTTCGACGGGGGTGGAAGAGATCGGGGTGTCTCAGAGTTCCAGCTGGGTGCTGTCATTCAGCGCGATTTCAATACGTTCGCGCAGGGAGCGGATGCGTTTGCTGGCCGAGCTGGCCGCTGAATCCTGTTCCGATTTCTCTTGCAACAGCTCGTTTGCGAGGTTCAGCGCGACCATCACGGCGATACGATCGGTGCCAATCACCTTGCCGCTGCCGCGTACTTCGCGCATCCGATGGTCCAGAAATCGTGCGGCACCGATTAGCTCATCCTCGGCGCCGGCATCGCAGGCGATTCGATACTCCTTGCCCAGGATACTGACGGCGACCGGCGGGTTGGGTTTGCTCACGCCTCATCCTCCAGGCGTTTGAGGCGGCTGATCATGTCTTCCACACGGATCTTCGCCTGATCGTTTTTGGTGCGCAGCTTGTCACGTTCCAGAGACAATACCTGCTCGCGGGCGCGCAGCGTCTTGTTCTCATCCTTTAAATGCGTACAGGCTCGGATCAGTTCCTCGACGCGCACCTCGAGTGCGCGCAAGTCCTGCTCCTGAACACCTTGCCTTTCACTATTGCTCATGGTCTGGCCTGAATAGTCACCAACCGGCGGTTCCTGTTAGCCGCAGGTATCCGATGCACCTGCGTAGCATTTGCGCACCGACACCGCGGGCGGTCGACGGTCTTGCGCCGTCTTGTCGTGCAGCTGCCCACATTTCGGGCTAGTTGACTATAGTTTCCGGCGCTGAGCTTGGTCAATGGTGCTGCGTGATACGATTGGCCGCGAATTCGCAAGGTGTGACAGGTGTGATGGTTTCGTCTCCCGAGAATGCGCTGCCCGATTATGCGAGTGTCGCAGCCGCGATTAAGCGCTGTGGCCTATCGCAGGGGCCGTCGGAGGTACAGGGATTCGCGCTCGGCCTGTTCGCCGCGGGGGTTCCCGAGGCGCATCGGGTCTGGCAGCAGGAACTGTATTCAGACTTCGATACGAACGATGTGTTGGCAGGCGAGTGCCGGACAATCCTCGAACGGGTCTTCGCCGGCGTTTTCGTAACGCCTGTCGCGACCGATGCGCAGCTGACGCTGCTGCTGCCCGAGGACATCGTCGTCGATGCAGCGCGTCTGGCCGCCGTGCGTGACTGGTGCCAGGGTTTTCTATATGGATTTGGTCTGGGAGGCGCGGCGGCAGCGCAGAGATTGTCGCCGCAGGCCCGTGAACTCCTCGCCGATATCGCCGAGGTAACCCGGCTCGACACCGCGACCGTCAGCGACAGCAAAGAGAACCAATCGGCCCTGATCGAGATCGAAGAGTATCTGCGGGTTGGCGCTGTACTGATTCGTGACGATTTCGACGACACGCGACGACAAGATGAGACACCGACACCATAAGCCGCCGTTGCCCGGCCGCGCAACGATCGAGGACTCTTGAGTATGCAGGCTGCGGAGTTCAAACGCCGCCGGCGTCAGCTAATGGGCATGATGGGGGCGGGCAGCATCGCCATCCTGCCGACCGGCAGCGAGGCGGTGCGCAATCGTGATGTCCACTTCCCGTTCCGCCCGGACAGCGACTTCTATTACCTCACGGGTTTCGCCGAGCCCGAGGCCGTGCTGGTACTGATACCCGGCCGGCGGCAGGGCGAGTACATCCTGTTCTGCCGCGAGAAAGACCCGACCAAAGAGGTCTGGGACGGCTATCGTGCGGGCATGGAGGGCGCTGTCGCAGATTTCGGCGCCGACGACGCATTTCCGATCACCGACCTCGACGATATCCTCCCCGGGCTGATGGAAGAACGCGAACGGGTGTTTTTTGCGATGGGATCGGACCCGGCGTTCGACAAGCGGGTGTCTGACTGGGTGGGCCAGGTGCGCTCGCGTGCGCGTGCCGGCGTGCACGGGCCGATCGAGTTTCTCGCGCTTGATCACTACCTGCATGACATGCGGCTGTACAAGAGCCGCGGCGAGATTGCGGCCATGCGCCGTGCCGCACGCATCTCCGCGCAGGCGCACACAGAATTGATGATGCGTTGTGAGCCGGGCATGCACGAGTACCAGCTTGCCTCGCTGTTCAGTCACCACTGCCAGATGAAGGGCGCCGGCCAACTGGCCTATCCGTCGATCGTCGGTGGCGGCAACAATGGCTGTGTACTGCACTATGTGGAAAACAGTGCGCCGTTGGAGGATGGCGACCTCGTGTTGATCGATGCCGGTTGCGAACGCGAGTGCTTTGCGTCTGACATTACCCGCACCTTCCCGGTCAATGGCCGTTTCAGTAAGGCCCAGCGCGCGCTGTACGACCTGGTGCTGCAGGCCCAGTTGGCGGCGATCGACAAGGTACGCCCCGGCAATCACTGGAACGATCCGCACGAGGCGGCAGTCAGGGCGCTCACCAAGGGTCTGCTCAAGCTGGGTCTGCTGCGTGGAACGCTGAGCAAGGCGCTGAAGGAAAAGTCGTATACGCGCTTTTACATGCACCGCACCGGGCACTGGTTGGGTATGGACGTGCACGATGTCGGCGACTACAAGATCGATGGACATTGGCGCGTACTCGAACCGGGCATGGTGTTGACGGTCGAGCCGGGGTTGTATATCCCGCGCGGGTCCAAGGGCGTCGCGAAGAAGTGGCAGGGTATCGGTATCCGCATCGAAGACGATGTCCTGGTCACCCGGGATGCGCCGGACGTCCTGAGCCGCGATGCACCGAAGTCCCCGGAGGCTATCGAGGCATTGATGGCGCGATGACAAAAGCTACTTATGATCTGATCATCGTCGGCGGCGGTATGGTGGGCGCCAGTCTGGCGATTGCATTGGCCGACCGCGGATTAAGCATGGCCCTGATCGAGGCGCATACGCCCGACGCGGATACGCAGCCGAGCTATGACGACCGGGCGATAGCGCTCGCTTTTGGTACACGGCGCATTTTCGAGGCCATCGGCGTGTGGCCCGGGCTGGATAAGATCGTAGAACCGATTCTCGATATCCACGTCTCTGACCGCGGCCATTTCGGTTTCACCGGCCTGAGCGCCGCCGAAGAGGGCGTGCCGGCACTCGGTTATGTGGTGACCGCACGCGAACTGGGCCGGGTGTTGCTCGGACGACTGCATCAACAGGGTGCGCTGGATGTTATCGCGCCGGCGCGCGTCGTCCGCTTCGATGACCAGGGTGCCCAGGTGCGCGTCGAGGTGGAGAGCAACGGCGTCATGACATCGCTCGACTGCAGGCTGCTGATCGCGGCAGATGGCGGCAACTCGGCGATCCGCGAGCAGCTCGGGGTACCGATACAGCGTTGGCAATATGGCCAGTCGGCCGTAGTGACCAATATCACGCCTGCGAAGGCGCATGCGAATGTGGCCTACGAACGTTTTACCGACAGTGGGCCGGTCGCGCTGCTGCCGATGACCGAACAGCGCTGTGCCCTGGTCTGGACGCTGCGTGACGAACAGGTCGATGAGGTCCTCGCGCTCGACGATGGGGCCTTCCTGGCCGCGTTTCAGCAGCGCTTTGGTTATCGCCTCGGACGCTTTCGGCGTGTTGGTCGACGGTTGAGCTATCCGCTCAGCCTGCTGCGCGCACGCGAGTCGGTGCGTGGGCGCGTGGCGATCATCGGAAACGCCGCACATACCCTGCATCCGATTGCCGGGCAGGGGTTCAACTTAGGTATCCGCGACGTGGCGGCACTGGCGGAGGTGATCGACGGCGCATTCGCGGCGGGTCGTGACATCGGCAGTCCTGCGGTGTTGGACGCCTACGAACGCTGGCGAGTGCAGGAACAGCGCAACGTGGCGCTGGCGACTGACGGATTGGCGCGGCTGTTCAGTAATCCATTGCGAATCGTACGCGCCGGCCGCAACCTCGGGCTGTTGGCGATGGAGTTTCTACCGGGTGCCAAACACCCGCTGGCGCGCGCTGCCATGGGCCTGAACGGGCGTCAGCCGCGCCTGGCCCGTGGGGTGCCGCTTGGCTGAAGGCCGCCCGGATATCGCCGTGATCGGCGGTGGCATGGTCGGTGCGGCGCTGGCGCTGGCGTTGGCACGACAGCGTTTCTCGGTCGTGTTGATCGAGGCGCGCAAGCCGACGCTGCGTTGGGATGCCGAGATACATGACCGGCGTGTCTCGGCGATCAGCAGGGCCTCACAGCACCTGCTGCAGAACCTGGATGTGTGGTCGGTAATCGTCGCCGACCGTGCGACGCCCTATCGGTCGATGCATGTCTGGGATCGCGCGGGCATCGGCGAAATCCATTTCGATGCGGCCGACCTCGCCGAACCCGACCTCGGACATATCGTCGAGAACCGGGTCATCGTGCGCGCGCTGTGGCAGGCGCTGCCATCGGCGGGCGTGCGCGTGCTGGTGCCGACACAGATCCGCAGACTGACCATCGGCGACGATGGCGCCGAAATCCGACTCGACGATGGTCAGGTCATGCAGATCGGATTGGTTATCGGCGCCGACGGCGCCGCCTCACAGGTGCGCATGCTGTCCGGCATCGGGTGCCGCAGCGAATCCTATGAGCAGCAGGCCGTGGTGGCCACGGTACACGCCGAGCTCGGCAATCGCTCAACCGCCTGGCAGCGCTTCATGGCTCGGGGGCCGCTGGCGCTGCTGCCGATGCAGCGTGATCTGTTCTCGATCGTCTGGTCGACCTCGCCGGACGAGGCGGACCGGCTGTGCGCGATGCCCGCGAGTGCGTTCAACAGCGCGCTAACCGAGGCGAGCGAGTCACGACTGGGGCAGCTGACGCTGCAGGGCGAGCGCGCTGGATTTCCGCTGCGGCTGCAGCATGCCGAACAGTACGTCAGGCCTGGCGTCGCCCTGGTCGGTGATGCCGCACATGTGATCCATCCGCTGGCGGGGCAGGGCGTTAATCTGGGATTCCTCGACGCCGGGGCCCTGGTCGATGCGCTGATCGCGGGACGTGATCGGGGACGCGCGCCGGGGACTTTGCGCACCCTGCGGTCCTATGAGCGCCAGCGTCGCGGCCATAACACCGCGACACAGCTCGCGATGGATGGCCTGAAGCACCTGTTTAGTAATGACTCCGGCGCCCTGTCCCTGGTCCGCAACCTCGGCCTGGGCGCGGCAGGTCGGGTCGCCCCCCTGCGGCGTGTGTTCGAGCGGCTGGCGCTCGGCGACGCCGTCGATCTGCCGACGCTCAGCCGGGCGGCCCGCAGGCAATAATCTCGGCTGGCGGCCTCGCTGCCCGGTCGCGGGCAGCGCGCCAGTCCCCAATCCATCGCATCTACCGTCCCGTCAGGATCGCCGATCGCGGCCCAAGGGTTCCATTCGATGTGCCATGGGTAAGCGACTTGACTCCCAAGCAAACGCGAATACAATCGCGAATCATTATCATTACGAAAATCGATGGGGGAGAGTGATGCTGCGTTTTCTAAAACCTGCCGTTGCGGGCTGGATACTGTTGCTGCCTCTGGCCGCCTCGAGTTCCGAGGTGGTCGTCTACTCGGCGCGTAACGAACAATTGATCAAGCCCTTGTTCGACCGCTACACCGAACAAACGGGCGTCACCGTTCGTTACATCACCGACAAGGCGGGTCCGCTGCTGCAGCGCCTGGAGGCCGAAGGTCGGCGTACGCCCGCCGACATGCTGATCACTGTGGATGCCGGCAACCTGTGGCACGCGGCCGAGGGCGGCGTGTTGGCGGAGGTTAGCTCGCCAATCCTCGAGGCCAATGTACCGGCCAACCTGCGCGATCCAAAGGGGCGCTGGTTCGGCCTCTCGGAGCGCGCGCGCACCCTTGTCTACAGCACCGACCGGGTTCAACCGCAGGACCTCAGCACCTACGAAGACCTCGCAGACCCGAAATGGAGAGGCCGGCTATGCCTGCGCACGTCGAAGAAGGTCTATAACCAGTCCCTGGTGGCAACGCTGATCGCCCGACTGGGTGAACAGCGGGCCGAGCAGATCGTGCGCGGCTGGGTCGAGAACCTCGCGGCCGCGCCGTTTTCCAACGATACCAAGGCGATGCAGGCCGTCGCTGCCGGTCAGTGCGACGTGACCATCGTCAACACCTATTACTTTGGCCGCCTGCAGAAGAAGGAACCAGACATCAATCTGGCGCTGTTCTGGCCCAACCAGGACAGCAGCGGTGTGCATATCAACGTATCGGGTGCCGGCGTGACCCGCTACGCAAAGCATCCCGAGGCCGCGCAGGCGTTGCTGGAGTGGTTGACGTCCGAGGCCGCGCAGGCGGATTTCGCCGGCCTGAACATGGAATACCCGGTCAATCCAAAGGTGATGCCTGACGCTACCGTCAGCGCCTGGGGCCAATTCAACGCCGATACGCTGAACGTCAACGAGGCCGGTCGGCTGCAGTCGGCGGCGATCCGACTGATGGACCGGGCCGGCTACCGATGAGTCCATCATCCAGGGAGTCGGCGCAGGGTCGCTAACGCATGGCCGAGCGCGTTGCGAGTTCGGCGTTCGACCCTCGGCGCACGACCCTCGGTCGTGAGAGTGAGCCCTGGCGCTGGGCCGCGCGTCTGCTCGCGATCAGCGTCCTGATCCCGTTGGCGGTGATCCTCGGCTCCTGGCTGTATTTTGATCCCCAGGTCTGGTCGCACCTTGGTGGTACGGTCCTGCCAGGGCTGCTGGTCAATACCGGCTGGTTGATCTTCGGGGTGGCGACCGGGTCACTGTTGCTCGGTGTACCCTTGGCCTGGCTGACCGTGATGTGCGACTTCCCCGGGCGACGGATCCTCGACTGGGCCCTGATGCTGCCGTTCGCGCTGCCGGCCTATGTACTGGCGTTCGTATTCGTCGGCGTCTCCGACTTTGCCGGCCCGCTGCAGTCCGGTCTGCGCGAGTTATTCGGCCTGCCGCCGGCCTGGTCGTTCGAGGTCCGCAATACCTTTGGCGTCATTACCGTGATGACCCTGGTGCTGTATCCCTATGTCTACATGCTGGCGCGGGTGTCGTTCCTGGGCCAGGGACGCACTGCCTATGAGGCCGGACGCAGTCTCGGCCTCGGGCCCTGGGCCGCGTTCTTTCGCGTATCCCTGCCGATGGCGCGTCCGGGGATCATCGCCGGACTGAGCCTGGCGCTGATGGAGGCCCTGGCCGATTTCGGTGCGGTCGCGGTATTCAATTACGACACCTTCACCACCGCGATCTACAAGGCCTGGTTCGGCTTCTTTGATCTGCACAGCGCGGCGCAGCTGGCATCCATCCTGCTGACGATTGTACTGGTCGCGCTGGTAATCGAGCGCCGTTTCCGCGAACGCGCGCGTTTCACTGCATCTGGCTCGGGCGGGCCGCAGCGCCGTATGCGCCTGCTTGGTGGCCGCGCGCTGGCGGCGAGCCTGTTTGCCTGGAGCGTGTTCCTGTTGGCCTTCGTATTGCCGGTTATCCAGTTACTAATCTGGGCCCAGGACTCGCTGAGTGATCTCGATCGGCGCTATATCGACCTGCTGCAACACACGTTGGCGCTCGGCGCACTGGCCGCGCTGTCGACCGTGGCGGCGGCCTTCGTGCTCGCCTTCACGCAGCGGTACCACGGGGACTACTCGACCGGCCTCAGTGTGCGCATAGGCACCCTGGGTTATGCGCTGCCCGGATCGGTGCTGGCGGTCGGCGTCATGCTGTCGCTGACCTGGTTCGACAATCGCCTGGCCGACGCAGTCGAGTGGCTGACGGGCAGAGACATCGGCCTGCTTCTGTCGGGAACGCTGGTCGCGCTATTGATGGCCTACTTCGCGCGCTTCCTGGCGGTCGCCTACGGCCCGGTGGACAGCAGTCTGGAGCGGATTCGACCGAGCCTGCGCGACGCCGCCCGCAGCCTCGGGGCAGGCCAGTGGGAAACGGTATGGCGTATCTATCTGCCGATGCTGCGCCCCGGCCTGTTGACCGCCGGCCTGCTGGTGCTGGTAGACGTCATGAAGGAGATGCCGGCGACCCTACTGCTGCGCCCCTTCGGCTGGGACACCCTGGCGGTGCGTATCTACGAGCTGACCTCCGAGGGCGAGTGGGAACGTGCCGCGCTGCCGGCGGTCGCGCTGCTGGTGGTCGGCCTGCTGCCGGTTATCCTGCTGGTGCGCAGATCGGCACGTTGAATCGGCGGTTGGCCTTCGTCCGTTAGCCGTCGGGTATGTCGAGATTGAACCGCTGGGCGAGATATTCGAGCGTCGCAATCAGGCCGTATTGGGTGGCCGAATTCACGGCGTCGATGTTGAACAGCTGGCGCATGATCGGAAAGTCGAGGTCGATGACGGTGGATAGGTATTCCGGCGTCAGCGGCCCGGTACGCGGCTGGGGCGTTCGATGGGTCATACGGAAAGACAGTTTGCGCAGAGCCGCCGGGCGCTGTGTGCCGAGCCAGGTCTTGAACCGATATTTCAGTGGGCGCGGTCCGTCGAGCGCGAATCCGTAGTCGCTCGGATAACCGGCGAGCCGGGGACTGATCCGCGCAATCATGCGGCCCTGCAGGTAACCCAGGTCCTTGAAGCGGATTGGTACCTTCGCCGTATTGGAGATCGCCGCGTGTTCGAGGTACGGAAAGAACATCGGGCCGAATCGCTGGTTGTTCGACGCGTCGCGCCCGGTCCAGAAGCGGCCGCGAAACTTCGGATATAGCTCCTCGACCTGGGAGCGGGTCAATTCGTCAGATGTCGTGCCGATGGCATCGCGCATCGCCAGGGCCATCGCCGAGCGGTATTCCCGTTCGTCGAAGCGTGCCGTCAGCGCGCGTGGGTCGTAGCGCGAATAAAAGGTCGAGATCACCGCCGCGGTGCTCGACGGCCGGTCGGGAATGTAGAAGAAATTGCGGTAGATCTCGCCCAGCGAACCGTTCAGCGGGACCTGGCCCTCGACGTGCCGGCTTATCCGATCCCGGCGGTCTGCGCCGAAATCGAACAGCGGCGTTTCGACTTTCCAGCCGTCGAATGCCGCGAGATTCTTCTCGGTTTCTGCGGCGAAGGAATCCGGCGGTAGCGGCGGTGCCTTGCTCTTGTCGATGCACTCGAGCGGCAGGCCCTCGGCCTTGCAGATGAGGCGTGCGATGCGCACATCCTCGTCTTCATCGTCGCCGTAGACGAACAGGGTCGGTTTGGCGCCGAATTTCAACAGATTGGCCAGCATCAGGCGCGAGTCGAAGCCGCCTGAGAAAGACAGCCGGATGCGGTCGCCATAATTCTGCGCTATCGGCTCAAATACTTGCTGCAATTGCCTTACGTGGTGATCGGCGATCGCATCGAGGGTTGATTGACCTCCGACGGGATCGTCGCTGATCGGACTGGGCCGCTGGGTGACCTCGGCGGCACCATGCTTGTCGATAGTCAGGAGATTGTTCGCGGGTAGCGCACTGACTCCTCGCAGCAAGGTCTTGTCGCCATACACCGATCCGCCAATCACGTACTCGTAACACGCCTGTGTATCCAACTCGCGTGAGCCACCCAGCGCGCACAGCGCGAGGAAAGAATTCGACCAGACCGTGTGGCCAGGGTTGGTGTAGATGCGGCTGGCGCCGAGGCCGTCTGCGAAAATGTGAGCATTGCCGGCCTTGATCACCATCACGAGGTGTGCGCCGATTAAACCCTGCCAGGTGAAAGTCTGCGGGTGAAACTCCGTCAGCAGCTGCGGCAGACAGCCGGGGCTCGAAACGCCCTTGTAAATCAACGACCCGAGAGCGGCCACAGAGTCGCCGTTCTCGGCTTCATGCCGGGCGAGTGGGTCGCCGGATTGGTTGCCGAACAGCACCAGGCGCGTGTCGCCAAATCGAAGGTCGCGGGGCCCGGGGAACTGGGTCTCAAACGAGGCGCAAAACTCCTCGAGGTTGGCAGGCGCATCAGCATCCCTGAGCAAGACGAAAAAACTCATGCCACTCCGGTGTGTCGAGGAACGGTCAGCCGGTAGTATAGAGGCAGCGCGATGAGGACGCCTGAGGTCGATGGCATTGCGGCCAGACCGAGCGCGCAAAGCGGTTTCGCAGAACCTAAGAGTTTGCGCAGGCGCGCAGCTTGCAGCGATGGTTACTGGAGGCGTGAAATCGATGAATGACCGGACTGTCAGCCGGCTCGTGACGGAGGTTCTCCTCCCGTGCACGCCTGTAACCTTGCGGCTGCTTGCTCTGATCTCCTGGTCGACGGTTTTGCTTTGCGCGACCGAGGCAACTGCCGAGACCTATGCTGCGCATCCCGAAAATTATCACAGCCTGTTACCGAAGCTGCGGCCCGGCGATATTCTGAGGCTCGAGGCGGGGCATTACATCCGGGGCTTGAGAATCCACGACCTGCATGGCAGCGCGGCGCAGCCGATCGTGATCGAGGGGCCGGCGCCTTCGTCGACGGCGTGAAGGCGGAGGGCAACGCGCGTTTTGCGCACCACATCACGTTGGAGAATCTCTACATCCACAACCTGGTCAGGCATCAGCAGTCGGTCGGCATTTCGACCAAGTGTCCGGCCTGCGATTGGGTGGTGCGCGGCAACCGCATCGTCGGTTTAGGCACCGGGATGTACTTCGGCGACTCTGACGGCAGTGATCCCTTCATCGGCGGCCTGATCGAGGACAACGAGGTGATCGACACCA
>JAHEJD010000022.1:20578-36300 GCA_024639005.1 Chromatiaceae bacterium
GATTGGGTGGTGCGCGGCAACCGCATCGTCGGTTTAGGCACCGGGATGTACTTCGGCGACTCTGACGGCAGTGATCCCTTCATCGGCGGCCTGATCGAGGACAACGAGGTGATCGACACCATCGGTTACAACCTTCAGATCAAGCACCAGGCGGTGCGCCCCAACGTGCTTGTCGGGCATCTTCCGCTCGCGGGTCCCGGGCAGGAGGACGAGTACGCGATTTACGCGAATTTGTTCTTCCAGAATCCGGGCGAGGCCCTGTTCCAGGGTGAGGGCAATCTGGCCCTGTACTCGAACCTGTTTTTCAACCGCCATGCGGTAGAGGTGCCGGCGATCGCGATCCAGCCGCACAATGACATCCCGCGACGGGCGCGGGTGTTTGTCAACACCGTGCTCCATCCCTGGAAAGGTATCCAAGTGTTGCGCAGGGAGGACCGGTGGGAGGACGACCAGCTGCTCATCGGCAATGCCGTTTTCGCCGAGACGCCGCTGCAGGGTGGTACGCGGGCCCAAAACCTGACCGACGACTACGCGGCAGCGGCTAAGTCCCTGCAGAGGCCCGTACCGGACCTGACAGTGCTTGATCTGTCGCCGCGGGAGAACCGACTTCTTGGTGGGGCGATCGATCTATCGCTGTTCAGCTGATTGCCTGATTACGATCGCGACCTCGCCGGGGTAGTGCGCAGTGGGAGGGCGCGGGTGGCCTACACCGACGCCCCAATTCCCTGACACCAAGACTCTACAGCCTTCGATGCAATGGCTTTTACAGTCCGGCAATGCGGATTAGGAAGCAGAAGTATCAATACACTGGAGCCAGCGGCGAGTAAGACTGTGCGGCACACCCAGTGTGCTATGAGGTCCAAGGAAAACGCTTAATTACAAAGTAGGGACAGATGATCAGCAAAGTTTTTGACGGTCTGTTTTGCATGGCCTTGCTTAATACCGGCGTCCACGCACAGTGCGGCGGCACCCCGCTGACAAACTCTGAGCTCCAAGGTTTCCGTGGAGAGACTGTCTCGCTCAACTGCGTAACGGGGTGTGTGGGGTGGATGTCGTCCAACGGTTGATTGGCACGAAACGCACATCACCGATGGTCAGCTCGAAGAATTAGGGAAAGAGGGGACCCCACAAAAGAGTCTCCAGCCACGCGAAGCGCGTCGGAACCTGGCGAATCAACAGCGCGGACGAAATCTGCTATCGCAATGATTCGGGCGGGGATTACTGTTATCAGGTTTACGGTCCGACTGTTGTGCCTTCAGGAGAGTCGTGCGCGTTCCGTGACGGAGGAACGGAAAAGGCGACGGGTACCGTCGATCAGCCATTTGATTAGCGTTGGTTCTACCTATCAGCCGTGAGCCTCAAGGCGAGATCCGGTGGCTTAGGGGTGCATTCTTCCTGTCTCTGGAGTGAGCAGCGCTAGACGGAGCAACTCGATCGGCTTGCGAGTTAGTCAAAACGCCACAGGCTAAGATCAGGAAGTAAAAAAGGAACGCCGTTCGTGCCGCGTCCATGGTGCTGCCGAGCAGACCGATGGTAAGGAACCCTGCCAATCCGGCACCGACGGCGACCGCGAACGGCTCGCCGCGGCGCATGCGCGGCAGCAAGGTCCTGGCTGCGGCGAACAGCGAGACTGATACCGCGATGATGCCGAGCAGCCCCTGGGCGAAATAGACCTCCAGCAGGCTCTGGTCGATGTGCCAGGCGAGCTTGCGGTCGGTCGCGGACAGCCAGCGCGCCAGGCCGTTCTCGAAGTCGCCGTTGACCAACAGTTCCCGTGCGCTGCTGTCGTGCAGGCTGAGGCTGTCGATGTCTACGGCCCCCTCGCCGCCCACAGAGGCGACGGACAGCTTCAGCGTGGGTTCCGGCCAACGGCCTGTGTCGCCAAGCCCGGCGGTGTTCAGCCTGGCCATCAGCACATCCCAATCTCCCGGGAGGCTTTGCTCGGGCCTGTGCAATTCATGCCCGTTGCAGCGAAACGAATAGAGCAGGGCCTTCTCGCACAGGAAAATCTTCAGGCGCTGCTGAGTCCCGTGGAAACGCACCCGCGCCTGCAGTAAGTAATGGTCGCTGCGGTCGAGGTGCACGATCTGGTCGAGGTAGTAGGCCTCCCCGGCGCCGAGTCGCAGAAAAGTGCTTTGCCCTTCGTGCCCGAGCGTATAGGTGCCGGGTGTGCGAGTGCTGTCGGAGTGCCATAGGTAGAGTGCCGGATAGCGACCGAACCCCATCCCGGTCAACGCGGGCAAAACGCCCGGCTCCATCAGCCCGAGCGCGTGTTGCCAATGTCCGACCCGGAAGGCGAGGTCCTTCTCGATCTGCGCCAGCCGGCCCTGGGCAAAACCGCCTAACAGCACCGGTGCGGCGGCAGCGGCCGTGGCGAGTGCCACACCGGCCAGCCACAGCCTCTGGCGGGCGCGCCTTCGTTCGGTCGATCGCCAAAGAGTCAGCACGACGACGGTCAGTCCGACGGCGAGCCCGGCGTAACCGCCGCGCGAGAAGGTGACGAACATCGCGTAGCTGGCGAGCGCCGCCGCGGCGACCCCGCCAAGACGCAGCAGCGACTCCCGCTGTTGCAGCGTCCAGACCACGAGCGCCGGAAAGCTGATCGCAATGAACGCCTCGATATAGGCGCCACCGTTGTTCATCGTGGAGAAATTGCCGGTGACGCGGAAGATACCGTCGAAATCGCCGAGGCCGACGAAGCGGTGGCGTTCCCAAGCGACCACCAGGCCCAGCAGGGTCAACCCGCCGGCCAGGCCTGCAATGAGCCATTGTCTGACTCGGGCCATTTCCTCGGCCGGGATGCGCCGCAGCAGTGGGGTCAAGAGTAGCGCCCAGAAAAGACCCTTGCCGACCAGGAGTCCCTCGAGTGCCGAATGCGAACTGGCGAGCGACGCCGACGCCCCGTCCAGCAATGGCCGCAGTCCTAGCCCGGTCGCCATCACCCCGCTCAGCAGCAGCAGGATGGCGGCGGATCGGTAGCTGCCGCTCGCCCAGGGTGCAGCCGGCCCCGGCATATAACGCCAATAGCCCAGGCCCAGGGTCATCAGGATCAGCAGGTCGAACTCGTCCAGCAGCAGGCGCCCCGCATAGGGGGCGAGGTCCAGCACCGGGAGCAGCATCGGCAGCAGCAGAAGCCAGCTCCCCGGGTAGCGCCACAGCAAGGCGCCGTAAGCGATTAGCAGCGGGGCGACCCAGGGGATGGCGAGCGGGTGCAGCACAAGGCCGCCTGCCAGTGTCCCCAAGGCCAGCAGCGCGGCAACTTTGGGGAGGCTGAGCGCAGACAGCCCGCCCGGTATAGCAGCGGGCGCAACGGATGTACCCGCGACGGCCGTCGCCGGCTCTTCGGGTAGTTGGTCGGCCTGAGTGCTGGCACGCGCCATCCAGGTCGCCAGCGCATAGCTCAGCGCCGACCCCGCGGCACCGATCAACAGATTGGTGAAATCCGGGTGCTTGCCTGCAAGCCACAGCTTGCTGAGTTCGATCGGCAGCGCCAGGAGTGCGGCCCAGGTTGCTGCCAGCGAAACGCCAAACCGCCTGCCGCGCGGGATCGTGGCGTGTCTGGCCCAGGCGTAGAGGCCGATCGGTGCATACATCAGCAGGTTGGCCAGCAGGCTCGCCATCGCGACCGGTTCGGTCGTGAAGTAGTGGAAGTAAAATGGAACCAGCTGAACAGTATCGAACCGGGAAAGCGCCTCCGCAGTGCCCAGTACCTCCCGGGCAAACCAGCCCGAGACCGCGAGCAGCGAGAGCAGATAAAAAGGGGAAAATGGCAGGGCGAGCCGGCGCGTTATGTGGGCTACCGGCAGCAGGCCACGTTCGCGAATTTGCTGTCCGACATAGGCGCCCGCGGTCAGGCCGGCACCGCGGATCAAGACCGAGGCGCCCTGGGTGACGCCCGAGACCAGCAGCAGCTGCAGCAGTTCCAGCACCAGGCCGAGCAGCGCGCCGGTGGCGAAGGTCCGGCCGAGATTTACCCGACCGGCGAGCAGTGCGGCTAGCAGACCGAGCGGCGCGATCGCGATGGCCTCACCGAACAGCGTCGCGGTGCCGCGCAGCGGATTCGCCGCCGTGCCCGCAAGCAGCCACCCGGCGTTGCTGGATTGCAGTCTGGCAGCCAGCTCGTCCCACGAGATCACGAAATCGAAGGGAAAAAACGCCAGCGCCAGATAGAGTGTGAGGTAGGCGGCGATCGCTGCCCCAATCGACTGGCGCCCCCCTGATTGGAAAGCGCGGCTGAGCTGCGCCAGCCGATCGCGAGCGCCCAGCCACAGACCAATGCCGATCAGTGTGCCGAGGGTTTCCGCTAACAGGTCGTTGAGTGACACAGTTCGCGGCGCGAAGAAAATCTGAGTGAATTCGACGGCCACCGCGACAGCTAGGCACAGCGCCAACACAAATAGGACGAGGACCACGCGCACCCCGGCCGTCCGCGCATAGCCGGCCAACGCGCCGCATCCGAGTAACGCAAGCGGTATGTAGAGGACCAGGTTGGCGACCCAGTCGGCACGCGACGCCGCGCCGAGCTGCAGCCACCGGATCTGGGCGAAGCGCTCGAGCGCCTGGTCGAAGCTGTGCAGCCGCAGATCGAACGGGATCAGGCTGCCGTAGACTATAAAGGCGAGATAGGCAAAAAAGACGGCCAGCAAGGCCCGTTGCTTAAACATTCAGCGGTCTTTCCGCGTGTTCCATCGTTGAACGGGGCGCCGATCAAGACGCCGGGTGAGGCGTATAACCGGTGATCATAAGCGAGCATCCGCCGGCTGTCGTCCCGCCCCCATCGGTGTGCCCCGCTACGCGCAACCGCTGGTGGTTTCTTGCGTGCGGGGTTATATTCGCCGCTCGACCCTAATCCCGTCGGGAGAGCCCGGCACTGCCGGCGCCAAAGGCGCAATTCCGCCCGGAATCGCTCAGGCAAAAGGACCGCGGGGAGAGAGGGTGTTGCACTCTCGGGTCGACTCTGGAGAGCGGTACCTTCACAGTACCCACCGACGGGGCAGGGGGCGCTAAGCGCTTTCAAACTCTCAGGTTTCTGGACAGAGGGGCGGTATGGTTTTCGTGGATCGCGGAGGCCATGCCGCCCCTTTGTTTACGTAAGGCTGCAGCCGGAGCGGAGCATGAATAAAGAAACGGTTCTGAATCAAACCCACCGCGAGATGGGCGCACGCATGGTCCCGTTCGGCGGCTGGGACATGCCAGTCCACTACGGCTCGCAGATCGAGGAGCATCACGCGGTGCGGCGTGATGCCGGGATGTTCGATGTCTGTCACATGACGGTGGTGGACCTGCGTGGGGAGCGTGTTCGACCCTTCCTGGCGCACCTGCTGGCGAATGACGTAGGCAAGCTGAAGACACCGGGCAAGGCACTGTATTCGTGCATGTTGCAGCAAGATGGTGGCGTGATCGACGATCTTATCGTCTATTTCGTAGCCGATGACTGGTTTCGCATGGTCGTCAATGCGGCCACGACCGACAAAGACGTCACATGGATGCGACAGCAGGCGGCGGCCCATGAGGTCGCTGTCGAGCCGCGCTTCGATCTCGGTATGGTGGCGATCCAGGGACCGCATGCGCGCCCCAAAGTAGAGGCGCTGTTGCCCCCGGATCTGCGCGAGGCGGCCATGGCCCTCAAGCCGTTCAGCGCGGCGCACGCCGGCGACTGGTTCGTCGGGCGAACCGGCTACACGGGTGAGGATGGTTTTGAGGTGATCCTGCCGGAACGGGAAACCCCGGTTTTCTGGCGCGCGCTGGCTGCCGCCGGCGTCCGACCTTGCGGCCTAGGCGCGCGTGACACGTTGCGTCTCGAGGCGGGTATGAACCTTTATGGCACGGACATGGACGAGGTGCAGACGCCGCTCACCTCCGGATTGGCCTGGACGGTCGCCTTCGAGCCGGCGGCACGCGATTTCATTGGTCGTTCTGCGCTTGAAAAACAACAGGCAGCAGGTAGCCTTTCGGTATTCACCGGACTGGTACTGAGCGGCAAGGGCGTGCTGCGCGGCCACCAGCGTCTGTTCGACGGAGATCGCGACGTCGGCGAGATCACGTCGGGCGGTTTTTCACCGTCGCTCGAGCGCTCGATCGCGATGGCGCGCGTCGCGGCTGACAGCGGTGACGAGCTGACGGTCGATATCCGCGGGCGACAGCTGCCGGTGCGCCGGGTGAAGATGCCGTTTTTCCGCAACGGCAAGGCATGCATCGATTTGTAGGATGCCGACCGCTAAGTACATGAGCGATCGTCGCAGACGCCGCCGGCGATCGTCAGTGACTTCGAAAGTCGAAGAGGAATTAGCATGAGCAACGACGTCCCCACTGAGCTGAAATACACCAAATCCCACGAGTGGGTCCGCGTGGAGGATGACGGGATCGTCACCGTAGGGATTACCGACCACGCGCAGGAGTTGCTGGGCGACCTGGTGTTCGTCGAGCTGCCCGAGGTCGGTGCCGAGTTTGGGGCAGGTACAGAATGTGCCGTGGTCGAATCGGTCAAGGCCGCGTCCGATGTCTACTGCCCGGTGGCTGGCGAGGTGCTCGAGGCGAACGAGGTGCTGGCCGACGCACCGGAGACGATCAACCAGGACGCCTACGAGGCGGGCTGGATCTTCCGCCTGCGGATTTCCGCTCCGGCGGAGCTGGAGTCTCTGATGGACGCCGACAGCTATGCCGAACACGTCGAATCCGAAGACCACTGAGCGTAGGTTCCGCGCGGCCTGAGGGGCCGGGCTGCGTGATCGACTGAAGCCATTACGGGAATCCCCATGCCGTTTATTCCGCACACCGAAGAAGACGTCCGCCGCATGCTCGAGGTCATCGGCGTTGCGACCATCGACGACCTGTTCGACGAGATTCCGGACGACCTGAAGGCGGGCGTCTTGGAGCACGTACCCGCAGGCATGTCCGAGATGGAGGTGAGCACGCTGATGCATGCAAAGGCGCGCGAAGACGGGCAGCCGCTGTGCTTCATCGGCGCGGGCGCCTACGATCACCATATCCCGGCCGCCGTCTGGCAGATTGCAACGCGCGGCGAGTTCTACAGCGCTTATACACCGTACCAGGCCGAGGCCAGCCAGGGCACCCTGCAGCTGCTGTACGAATTCCAGTCGATGATGACGGCCCTGCTGAACATGGATGTCTCCAATGCCTCGCTCTACGACGGCGCCTCCGGTCTGGCCGAGGCCGTGCTGATGGCTGTGCGCGCCAACCGAAAATCCAAGTCACGCCGCATCCTCCTGCCGCGGACGCTGCATCCGGCCTACCGCAAGACCGTACAGACCATCGTACACAATCAGGGTATCGAGCTGGTCGAGGTGCCCTTCGACCATTCCACGGGCAAGACCGACATCGCTGCGCTGCAGGCCTATCACGGCGAAGACTTTGCCGCGCTGGTGGTGCCTCAGCCGAACTTCTTCGGGGCGCTCGAAGACGTCGATGCACTGACCGATTTTGCCCATGCCAACGGCATGCTGGCCATCGCTGTCGTCAACCCGCTGGCAATGGCGGTGCTCAAGCCGCCAGGCGAGTGGGGCAGTAGCGGTGAGTCGATGGGTGCCGATATCGCCTGCGGCGAGGGCCAGCCGCTTGGCGCGCCGCTGTCCTCCGGCGGCCCCTATTTTGGCTTTTTGTGCGCCAAGCAGGCCCTGGTCCGCCAGATGCCCGGCCGAATCATCGGCAGGACCCTCGACCTGGAAGGCAACGCCGGCTTCGCACTGACCCTGCAGGCACGCGAACAACATATCCGACGCTCCAAGGCGACCTCGAACATCTGCACCAACCAGGGACTACTTGTCACCGCGGCGACTATTCATATGGCGCTGATGGGGGGCGAGGGCCTGGCGCGCGTCGCCGCGACCTGTCATGCGAACACCGCCCGCCTGGTCGACCGCTTGACGGCCATCGACGGCGTAGAGCGCGTGTTCAAAAGCCCGCTGTTTCACGAGGGCGTCATCCGCCTGGCGGCGCCGGCAGCCGACGTGCTGCGTTCACTCGCGGCCCACAACGTGCTGGGTGGTTACAGCCTCGCCGAAGACTATCCCGAGTTGGGTGATGCGCTGCTCGTTTGCGCCACGGAGTTGCGCACCGAGTCCGAGATGGAAGACTACGCGATCAAGCTGGCGCGTATCATGGTCGAGCGAGCCCAGGCCAAATGCCCGGTCGAACCAAAATTCAATTGAAACCCCGACAAACACTGTCTGCGGCATGCGCTCGCTGACGACCGCCCCAAGAGGAGAATACAAATGGCACAGGTAACCTTGCACGGCTCACCGATGAACACCAACGGCGACTTGCCGGCGATTGACAGCGCTGCGCCCGATTTCCGCCTGGTCGACAGCGAGTTGAACGATGTCGGCCTGGCCGACTTTGCGGGCAAGAAGAAACTCCTCAGCATCGTCCCCAGTCTGGACACCCCGACGTGCGCCACCTCGACCAAGGTCTTCAACGAGCGCCTCGGTGGGCGTGACGATGTGGTCGTGCTGGTGGTCTCTGCCGATCTGCCGTTTGCGCAGGGGCGTTTTTGTCAGGCGGAGAGCACGGCGGATGTAAAGACCCTGTCGATGATGCGGTCGCGCAAGTTCGCCAAGGACTACGGCATGTTGATCGAAGACGGCCCGCTGGCCGGTATCACCGCGCGTGCCGCACTGGTGCTCGACGCGGACAACAAGGTGGTACACGCCCAGCTAGTGGGTGAGATCGGCGATGAGCCCGACTATGACGCGGCGATTGCGGCCCTGGGCTGATCCCTCGCCAACCAAGGTCTGCACAGGCCGAAGCAAGAGCGAACCACACAACACATCTGAACTGACGCTATGCTGATCCACGAACTCTCTCAACCGGGCCGGCGCGCTTTTGCCCAAGCGCCGAAGACCAAGCCGCCACTAACCGATATCCCGGCCTCGCTGCTTCGCGCGCAGCCGCCGGCCCTGCCGGAGGTATCGGAACTTGAAGTGGTGCGGCATTACACCCGGTTGTCGCAGAAGAACTTCTCCATCGATACCCAGTTCTACCCGCTGGGTTCCTGCACCATGAAGTACAACCCGCGAGCCTGCAATTCGTTGGCCATGTTGCCGGGCCTTCAGGCGCGTCATCCGTTTGCGCCCGATTCACACAGTCAGGGTTTCCTGGGCTGTATGTATGAATTGCAGGAGATGTTGAAGGACGTCACCGGTATGCGATCGGTGTCGTTGGTGCCGGCCGCCGGTGCACAGGGGGAATTTACCGGTGTCGCGATGATCCGGGCCTACCATGAATCGCGCGGCGACACGGCACGCAATGAAATCGTGGTGCCCGATGCGGCGCACGGCACCAATCCTGCCACCGCGGTGATGTGCGGCTACAAGGTGCGTGAGATCCCGACGCGGGCCGATGGCGACGTCGACATCGAGGCCCTCCGCGGCGTGCTCGGCCCACACACTGCCGGGATCATGCTGACCAATCCCTCTACCGTGGGCGTCTTCGAACGGCGCATCACCGAGATCGCGCAGCTGGTGCACGAGGCCGGCGGCCTTCTGTATTACGACGGCGCCAATCTGAATGCCATCCTCGGCAAGGTACGTCCGGGCGACATGGGCTTCGACGTGATTCACATGAATCTGCACAAGACCTTCTCGACGCCGCATGGCGGGGGTGGTCCGGGCGCCGGGCCGGTCGGCGTCAGCGAGCGGCTTGTGCCCTTTCTGCCGATACCCATGGTCGGCTTCGACGGCCATGACTACCATTGGCTGACCGAAAAGGAATGCCCGCAGACGATCGGCAAATTGTCGGCCTTCGCCGGCAACGCCGGGGTATTGATCCGTGCCTATATCTATGCGCGCCTGCTGGGCCGCGAAGGCATGGTGCGGGTTTCCGAGTATGCAACGCTGAATGCCAACTACCTGGCCAAGCGGCTCAGTGACGCCGGTTTTGAGCTTGCCTACCCGGGGCGTCGCGCCACGCACGAGTTCATTGTGACACTGAAGCACCAGGCGAAGGACTTCGGGATAAGCGCCATGGATTTCGCCAAGCGTCTGCTCGACTACGGCTATCATGCGCCAACCACTTATTTCCCATTGCTGGTCCCGGAATGCTTCCTGATCGAACCGACCGAGACCGAGGCGCTCGATGCACTGGACGGCTTCGTCGATGCGATGATCAAGATCCAGGCCGAGGCGCAAACCAACCCGGAAGTGATCAAGACGGCCCCGCAGACCCTGCCGGTGCGCCGTCTGGACGATGTGCGCGCGGCACGCGAGCTTGATCTACGCTGGCGGTGGTCGGCCTAGCCTGGTCCGCGAGTGTCAGCGTTGCACTTCCTGCAGAATGCATTACCGGGTGTGATAGTCCGACGGCACTGGTGTTGAGCCATGGCAAGGTTTAATCAAACCCAAGGTATCGGCCGCATCATTCGCGCCTTCGGGCATTCGATGCAGGGGTTTCGCGACTGCCATCGATATGAGGCCGCTTTCCGTGAGGAGGTGCTGGTCGCCCTGTTGCTTGTGCCGCTCGGGGTCTGGCTGGGGGAGAACGGCGCGGAAAAGGCGCTGCTGGTGGGCAGCTGGCTGCTGGTCTTGATGATGGAACTGTTGAACTCGGCGGTCGAGGCAGTCGTTGACCGGGTGGGAGAGGAGCACAACGAGCTGTCCGGACGCGCCAAGGACATCGCCTCGGCCGCGGTGCTGCTGGCGATCGGCGTGGCTATCCTGACCTGGGCGCTGATACTGCTGCCCCGTCTGACGGCGACATTATAAAACCCCACGGCCTCGCGCGGGGGCTAATCGATCCAAGGATGGTGGTCAGTTATAGAGATACTTCGGATTGCCGACGCCTACCTGGCCGAGGGCCTGTGCCTTGCCAAGACGGCCCTGCTCCTCGGCCTGCTTTGCGAGCTTCACCGCGTTTCCGTAGTTGCCGTCGGTGGCCGCTTGCTCGGCCTTCTTAATGATCTTGCCGGTATCTCGCCATTCGCCACCGACCGCGGCGGCGGCCTTCTGTGCCGTCTTTGCGGCGGCAATAGCGGCGTCGGCAGTCGCTTTGTCACTGGCTGTCGCCGTGCCCGCGGCCACCAGGCCGCCGAGCAGCACGGCCAGGGCGATTCTCTTGGTTAGCATGGGGTCATTCCTCCTCGATTTGTTGCGCTTGCGGTCTACGAACCGCCTGATTCAATCAGTCTTGGCCTGCCGTTCAAAGCGGCGTTAAGTTACCATCTCGATGTGAATTGTCCATCCTTCACAGGTCGCGGTGGCACCGTGCGCGCGACGCCGGCGATTCGTGGCAAAGGTCGCATACCCCACAGAAAATTCAAGGATTGCGTTGATGTCAGCTCTGATCTGCGGCTCCATGGCCTTTGACACCATCATGGTGTTTCAGGACCAATTCAAGAACCATATTCTCCCCGAGCAGGTACACATCCTGAATGTGTCCTTTCTGGTACCCGAGATGCGGCGCAATTTCGGCGGTTGCGCGGGCAACATCGCGTTCAATCTCCAAATGATCGGTGGTAACGGTGTGCCGATGGGCACAGTGGGCAGCGATTTTGCACCCTATGCGGACTGGCTGGACGGTCATCGCATAAGCCGTGCCGCGTTGCGGGAGATCCCCGACAGCTATACCGCGCAGGCCTATATCACCACCGATCAGGACGATAACCAGATCACCGCCTTCCACCCCGGGGCGATGAACTTTGCGCACGCCAACAAGGTCACTGATGTCGCGAATACCAAACTCGGCATGGTCTCGCCTGACGGTCGTCAGGGTATGATTGAGCATGCCGAGCAGTTCGCTGAAGCGGGCATCCCGTTCGTCTTCGACCCGGGCCAGGGGATGCCGCTGTTCGACGGCGATGATCTCATCCGCTTTGTCGCACAGGCCTCGTGGCTTGCGTTCAACGACTATGAGGCAAAACTGATGCAGGAGCGCACCGGCAAATCGCCAGAACAGCTCGCACGCGAGGTACAGGCGGTCATCGTGACCCGCGGCGGCCAGGGCTCAAGCATCTTCACCAAGGGCAATGTGATCGACATACCGGCGGCCCCCGCGCGCCATCTGGTGGACCCGACCGGTTGCGGTGACGCCTATCGGGGCGGGCTGTTGTTTGGGCTGCAGCAGGGACTGGACTGGGAGATCACCGGGCGCATCGCCGCCCTGCTCGGCGCGATCAAGATAGAACATGCCGGCACCCAGAATCATGCCCTCAGCCGTGCCGATTTCGACGCCCGTTTCCAAGAGACCTTCGGATTTTCGCTTTGAACGGGGTTATCGGCCAGCGGCGTTCCCCGCCACGACTGCAGGACGCGGCAGCATGGAAGTGAGCTGCACGCCCACCCTGGATGGCATGCTCAGCTACGAGGCCGCAGTGGAGCAGCTGGTCACCGCGGCGGTGCCGATCGAAGACGAGCTGCCTGTCGACCTGCATGCAGCATTGGGGCGGTTGCTGGCACAGCCGGTGGTCAGCGCCATCGATGTGCCGGGTTGGGACTATAGCGCGATGGATGGCTATGCCGTGCGGGCGCAGGACTGCGAGTTTGCCGGTGTGGAGCTGCCGATTTCGCAACGCGTTCCGGCCGGGGTCTCGCCGTCGCCGCTGGCGCCAGGTACTGCGGCGCGGATCTTCACCGGTGCGCCGATACCGGCCGGTGCCGATAGCGTCGTCATCCAGGAGGCCTGTGAGGCCCGCGAGGCCGCCGTGGGCATCAATACGGCGGTGCAGGCGGGCAGCAATATCCGACGTCGTGGGGAGGACATCCGTGCCGGTGCCGAGGTGGTGGCCGCAGGCACCCGGCTGTTGCCGCAACACCTGGGTCTGGCGGCATCGGTCGGGATTGCCGAACTCAGCGTGAGGCGCAGGCCGCGGGTGGCCCTGTTTGCCAGCGGCGACGAGTTGGTGATGCCGGGTGACTCCCTGGCGCCGGGCAAGATCTACAATTCCAACATGTCCACCGCCAGTGCGTTGCTGCGGCTGCTGGGTTGCGAGGTGATTGACCTCGGCATCGTCGAAGACACACTGGAGGCGACCAAGGCCGCGCTTCGCGACGGCGCGCGACAGGCCGACCTGGTGCTGGCCTCTGGCGGTGTTTCCGTGGGCGAAGAAGATCACGTGAAGCCCGCGGTGGAGGCCCTAGGCTCGCTGGACATGTGGCGAATCGCGATCCGACCTGGCAAGCCATTGGCCTTCGGGCATGTCGAAGGTACGCCGTTCATCGGCACACCCGGCAACCCGGTGTCTTTGTTCGTTACCTTCGTACTGTTGGCGCGGCCGTTCATCCTGCGCCTGCAGGGCAGGGCGGACTGGCGCCCGCAGCCGCGGCATGCGATTGCCGAGTTCGACTGGCCGCGACCCGATAAACGGCGCGAGTTCCAGCGTGCCAGAGTGGAGTTCGACGACCAGGGTCTGGCGCATCTGCAGGTTCATCAGAGCCGTTCGTCGGGCGTACTGAGTTCAGTGACCTGGGCCAACGCACTGGCCGTGATTGCCGAGGGCCGCGTCATCCGACGCGGTGACGATGTGACCTTTATTCCCTTCAGCGAGCTGCTGACATGATCAAGGTTCTGTATTTCGCCAGCCTGAAGGAACGTCTGGGCCGCGCGGACGAGACGCTGCAGGAGGTTCCGCCGACGATCGCTGCGCTGCGCGAGTTGCTGGTAAGTCGGGGCGGCGTGTGGTCGGAGGTGTTTGCCGAGGATCGGCCTGTCCTGGCCGCAGTGAACCAGGAGATGGCAACCGCTGAGCGGGCGTTGCAGCCGGATGACGAGGTGGGTTTCTTTCCCCCGGTGACGGGTGGATGAAGGATTCGCGGAGTTCCGAATGGAGATAGAGATCAGGGTTCAGGAGACGCCGCTGGATGTCGCAGCGGAACTCATGCCGTTGTATACCGGGAACGCCGCCGTCGGCGGTGTGGTCAGCTTCGTCGGCCTGATGCGAGATTTCAACGACGGCGACCCGGTGTCGGGTATGACACTCGAGCATTATCCGGGGATGACGGAGAAGGCGCTCCGCGCCATCGTCGACGAGGCCGCCGCACGCTGGGAGCTGCTGCGTGCCCGGGTGGTCCATCGCGTAGGCCAGGTCTGGCCACAGGATCCCATCGTTCTCGTCGCGGTCGCCAGTGCGCACCGCGGCGAGGCATTTCGCGCCTGCGAATTTATTATTGATTACCTCAAGACCAGGGCCCCGTTCTGGAAGCGGGAACAGACGGCCGACGGGCGGACGCGCTGGGTCGAGGCACGCGCCAGTGACGATGCCGCGGCCGACAACTGGCAAACGGCCGAACCTGCGCCGGCTACCCGACGGGTGACGCCGTGACGGACATCGACGTCGGTCTGGCCCCGCCGTTCTTCCCCGGAAAGACAGGCTAATGGCCTGGATCACGCGCAGGCGGGTCTGTCGCTCTTGTGGCGGGACCGATCTCAACCGCTGTCACCGCCAGTTTTGGATGCGCCTGTTCAAGGGCAGCAAGCTCCTGCGCTGCCGCCAGTGTCGCTCAACCATCTTGCTCTTGCCCGACCCGGCCGTCGACGGCGACGGTTCGGCCGAGGACACCTGAACCGGAAAGCGCCCGTGGCGTTGGCCAGCGCACGGCCGCCACCAGGCGCTCACCCAGGTCCTCCAGCGCCTCGCCGGTCTCGCCGACGACGGCGATGCTGCCCCAGGCGGTTGGCAGGACCCGACCGCTAAAGCGTTCCGATGCCACCTCCACTACCTCTGCCGTCATCTCGCCGGGCATAAAGAACACCGTGATGGCGCCCATCTTGCCCGGCACGACCAGGTGAACCCCGTTCCGCTTGCGCATCAGACATTCCGCGGCAAAGTTCACGGGCCCAATATCGCCAGCCAGTTCTGCGCCGAAGCGTTCGAACACGCGCTGCACCCTACCGGCCGCGGCCGGCCCTGCCTCACGGAGATGGTGGGCCTCGTCATCGATGTGATGCAGCACCGACTGGGCCAGGGCGATGTTGCCGCGCTCCAACGTGATGTTCCACAGCGATAGCATGCTGATGCCGATGGCCAGCAGCACCCCGGCGGCGGCGCTGTACCACCAGCGTCGCCGGGCCTCGGCCCGGTGCTCGTAACCTGCGGCCAGCTGGATGCGCTCGGCCAAGCCAGGCGGCGGTGACACATTTTGTAACAGGCTGCGCAGCTTGACCTCCTGGGCCCGCACTTCTCGTGCGAAACCCGCGCAGGCCGGGCACCCGTCCTCGTGCGCGAGCAGCTCAGGCTCAGCAGCCAAAGGGTCGCTCAAGAGGTCTCGACGGAAATCCAGACAGTTCATCGCTGAGCCTCCAGTGGCTTGCTCTCGCTCAATTGCTCGCGCAGTGACTTGCGGGCGCGAAACAGGCGGGTCAGCACGGTATTCGGATTGAGACCCAGCATAGTGCCGATCTCCTTGCAGCTGAAACCGCCGATCACCTGCAACAGCAGGGGGTCTCGATAGTCGGTGCCGAGACGCGCCAGTGCACGGCGCATCACAAAGGCCTCGGCGCTGGTATCGTAGCCGCGCACCGGCAGATCCGGCAGGTCACGGGGATCGACGCTCACCGGGCGTTGTCGCTCGTACAACCGCGCGTGCTCATTGCGGAGGATGGTATAGAGCCAGGCCCGGGCGGCCTGGGTATCGCGCAGGTCGGCGCGTGAACGCCAGCCGCGCAGGAAGGTCTCTTGCACCAGGTCCTCGGCGGTATCGCGATTGTGGCATAGCCCCATGGCATAGCGGAAAAGCTCCGGCGAGAGCGCGCTGACGAGGGTGTCGAAGTCTGAT
>JAHEJD010000144.1 GCA_024639005.1 Chromatiaceae bacterium
ACGGTACCGAGCAGCATCGCAGGCAGGCTGCGCGCCTTCAGCAACCGGCGCATACGCTCGAACAGGCGCGGCCTGGCGCCGTCAGGTATCGACAGCGAGACACCGTGTCCGAACCACAGGTAGTCCTTGAGATTCAGCGCGGCCATGGCGATCGCAAGCACGCCCGCTGCCAGGGTCACGAAACGCAACTCGCCGCTGATGAGAAAGACATTGAGCCAGGCCGCCATCAGGGCGAAATAAACCAGACCTGAACACAACACGAAGACCCCACCCACGATCAGCATGCGGCCGCGCGAACGCTCGTGCGTGAGCAGACTCAGCAAAAACATCAGGACAAAGAAGGCGCAGGGGTTGAATGCGTCCATTGCGGCCAGCAGCACCGTGACGGCCGGTAGCGATAGCTGCGCCAGATCGAAACCGGCTACGATCGGCACCACCGTGCCCGTATCGTCTGGTGCGAGGCTCGCTGAGGCGCTACCCGCCCCGCTGGCCTTGCGGCGACATTCAGCTGCCCAGCTTTGCAGCGAATCCGCCGTGACGACCCCGCCGCCGAAGCCGGTGACCATCTCGCCACACATGATGAAGCCCGGTACCGAGCGTGCCTCCTGTCCAAGCCTGCGCGCCATATCGATGTACAAGCGCGCATTCGCGCGGTCCGTCGATACCTCATGGGCATGGAGCAACAACCAGGGATGGTCGGTGTCCAAACGCTCGACGGCAGCCTTGGCATCGATGCAGTGAGGACATGTCTGGGACCAGAAGAACCACAGATGCACCTGCTCCCGGCCACTGGCGTCCGCGGTTACCCAGGCAGGCTCACCGGCCCACGCAGCAGCGCCCGCGGCCAGCAGGAGAATCATGAATAAGGATCGCATCCACACAGCGTTTGCGCCTGTCTACGCGTCTTTTGCCTGGACAGAACATACTCGCAAACCCGGGAAACGCCAACGCGCCACGCCTTGGGCGTCTGCGGCATGATCCGACTCGCGTGACGCGCCCGGTGCTTTCGAAACGGTCCAATTGCTGAGCGCCGTGTCGCCGTGCTAGCGTCGCGACGTAATACGGCGCCAATTCAGGCCGTACGCTACCCTGAGGACATGTGATGAAAGACACGTTGAGGAAAATGGTGGCTATGCTGCTGGTCCTGTCGATGAGCCTGCTCGGCGTGCCGGCAACCAGTCTGGCGGCACCGATCGGTACCGATACACTGGTGCAACTGGAGCAGCGCGGTGAGCTGCTGTCGCGCATCCAGACGCAGCTGGCGCGCGACGATGTGCGTGCCCAGTTCCTGCAGCGCGGCGTTTCGCCGACCGAGGTCGATGCACGTGTCGCCGCGTTGAGCACCGAAGAACTGCAGATGCTGTCGATGCAGTTGGACGAGCTGCCTGCCGGTGGCAGTCTGTTGGCCGTGATCGGCGTGGTGTTTGTGGTCCTGCTGATTCTTGAGCTGGTCGGCGTCACCAACGTCTTCACCAAGGTCTGAGATCGCTCGAGGACGAATGTCGAGGGGCGTTCGGGCTCTGACTGCCGCCGCAGCGCTGTCGCTGGCGGCCTGTGCCACCAAACCGCCGGTTCTGCCGGCGCTGATGCCGCAGGCCACTGCACCGATCGAACTGCACGACACGCCGTTTTTCCCCCAGGCGGAATATCAGTGTGGCCCCGCGGCGCTGGCAACGGTCCTGAAGACGACGGGCGTCGCCGTGCAACCCGACAATCTCGTCGACCAGGTCTATGTGCCGGCGAGACAGGGCAGCCTGCAGGTGGAACTACTGGCAGCGACGCGACGGGCCGGACGCATCCCCTACCTGATCGAGCCCACGCTGGTTGCGTTACGTGGCGAACTGGAAGCCGGCCGGCCGGTATTGATCCTGCAAAACCTGGGGCTCGACTTACTGCCGGTATGGCACTACGCCGTGGTGGTCGGGATCGACCCCGCAGGCGACCAGGTGATCCTGCGTTCCGGTGTCGAGCGCCGCCGTCACAGCCGCGCTGCCGCCTTTCTGCGCAGCTGGAAGTTGGCCAACAACTGGGGGATGGTTGTGCTGCGCCCCGGCGAGATGCCGGCGCGCGCGACGCAACAGCGCCTCCTCGAGGCGATCGCCTTGGCCGAACCCATGCTGTCGGTCGAGGCGAGGAAGCGCGCCTATCGCGCGGCCCTCAAGCGCTGGCCCGCGAGCGCCACTGCGCGCTTTGGCTATGCGCACGCGCTGCACACGGCGGGCGAGCTGAGCGCGGCGGAAGCCAGCTACCGGGAGATCATCAGCCGGCACCCGCGACATGCCGCGGCCCTGAACAACCTGGCCGGGGTGCTGACAGACCGGGGCTGTCACACCCAGGCGGTCGCGATCGCCAACCGGGCGCTAGCAGTCGCGGCGATTGATCAGCCGGGCCTGGTCGAGCCGATCACCGAAACGTTGCGCACTCTGCCTGCATCGGCCGGCGACGAAGACCGCTGTCGGCAGGTCGACGAGGCTGTCCACATTCACTGAATGAGGCCTGTAACCAGGGCCTGTCAACACTATCTGACGCGCTTCAGGCGCTCTGACCGCTTGCGATATTCGCCGTATTGCCGGCGATTATGATCACGTTCGGCCCGGTCGTTCTCCCGGGCAAATTTGAAACTGCCCGACCGGCAGATGGCGACGACCTGCAGAGCCGTTGTCGGACGGGCAGATAAGCCGTGCTGCGCATTCTTTATCCTGCCGGCAAAATCATGTTCGCCTGCGGGATAGCGCGGCATGCACCCACGACCTTCTGCGAAGCAGCGAAAGGACCAAAGATTTGGCACCCATCGATAGATCGAAGGCCGCACTGAGTATCACGCCGGCTGAAAGCCCGAGCAATAAGCTGTCTGCCAGGCCGCCGAGCAAG
>JAHEJD010000080.1 GCA_024639005.1 Chromatiaceae bacterium
TCGCAGCCTGGGCGGTGTCCAGACTGATTCGCCATCCGGTACGGGCATTGGTACACCGGGAGCGTTTCGGTCTGAGCTACCTGCTGCGCGACGCACTGATCACACTATCAAGCTTCGCCGTATTCCTGCTGGGGCTGGTCGTCGCGCTTGCCACACTGGGGGTGTCGTTGGGCCCCGTGTTTGCGGGTCTCGGTGTCATCGGCATCCTTGTCGGTCTGGCGGTCCAGGACTCACTTGGTAACCTCGCGGCTGGGGCGATGATTCTCATTCACCGGCCCTATGATGTCGACGACCGTATCAAGGTCGCCGGTGCAGAAGGTATCGTCAAACGCATGAACCTGCTGGCGACCACCGTCGCGACCGTGGACAACCAGATGCTTGTCGTGCCCAACGGCCGTATCTGGGGCGACACCATCGTCAATCTCACAGCAAACCGGGTCAGGCGAGTAGACGTCAAGGTGAACGTCTCCTATGCCGAGGACCCAGACCGGGTCCACGCGGTGCTGATGGACGTGCTCGAGCAGCATGAACACGTGCTGGAAAAGCCGGAGCCGGAAGTGCACATGGCCGGAATGGAGGACTCGGCCGTTGCGATGGTGGTCAAACCCTGGGTTCGCACCGAGCACTATTGGTCAACCTTGTGGGACCTCAACCGTACGATCAAGAAACGCCTCGATGCCGAGGGCATTGAGATACCCTTCCCGCAACGCGTGGTGACTCTGCGCTCACCGGAGGCCACCCCGCGCACATCGGCGCCGACAGACAAGGTTGGCGACAAAACGGAACCGGATTGAACTGCACCGCTAGCCGCCTGTGACCACCGCCTCAGGGACCTCGAAGCGTTCGTCACCGACGCGTATCTGGAAGAGGTCGCCGGCCTTTTCGAAACTCAGCGTGTCGGCCGGACTCGTCGCGACCGGCGCGCCGCCCTCGAAGAGGATCTGCCGTTCGGCCCCGTCGCCCAGCGCAACCCACAGGCCGGCATTGCCAGGCCCGTCACGCACCACACCGAAGGGGCATTGCCTCAAGGGCAGACCGGCATGCGCGGCACAGGGCACAAAGCCGGTGGCATCAAACGCTACGCCGTTGCCTATGGGCCCGCCTTCGGCCATGGCGGGGCGTCGGGGTGCGGCGGACTCGACGAGGTATCGGCCCGCGACCCACCCCTTTACCCCTGAGTGCGTGGCACGGATTGCGCACCAGCGCTCGCGGCCTGTGAGGCGGCAGCCCCGGTTCTGGAGCACCTCGCCGTTGCGGAGCTTGCTGATCGGCTGGTAACGGGTGGACGGACCCGCCCGCAGGTTCAGCGCATAGCCGCCACCGGCGGCGACCTTCCAGTAGTCCGGGCCGCCCGACAGCCCGTCGGCGAATTCAGGCGGACCGAGACTGACGCCGAGGGAAAATTTGGCTGTCTCATCCCGGCGCGCGGCGGACCGCATCAGGTAGACGCGGATCACATAGGCTCCGCTCTCGGGAAGCGGAACATCGGCGACCGCACCTTGGGTCGAGCCGATAAAGATCGCCTCGTTCGAGCTGGCCGGAACGATGTTGAAGTAATTAGCAAGATTCGAGGTCATCAGATCAACCGAGAGGATCTGTGAGCGCTCGCCGGCCACCTGATAATCGACGATCTCGTTGCCCCTGATAGTACCTTCGACGATACGCAGCTCGCCGATCTCGTCAAGGTTCAGGGGCTGATGGCGGACCTCCTGCGCCGAGGCGGTTGTCGCCAAGGCGAGGAGCAGCGAGGTCGCGATGTTGCAAATTGGTCTTCCAGAAAACATGGCATGCGCTTCCTTTATTCGTGGCTACCGACCTGGCCCATCAGCAGCTATGGATGCAGCGATTGCATTCCGCATTCCGGGGATCAGTTTAGATTCCCACTTTGGACATGAAACGGACGATCTTCGAGCCTGAAAGGCTTCATTGTTTCTCGCTGTCGTCACAGCGCCGGGTGACCGCGCGAAGACCAAGGCCCTGCGCTGCCCGCAGAATGTGGGGTTCAGTCTCGCTGAAGGGTGCGGCCTTCTCCTTCGACGACAACAACGGTCAGCAGTGATGCCATATTGCCGGCAGATGGTCGACTCACGAAGTCCTCTGTGCCGTCAGTGACATAGTTTGGATCTTTCTCCAGCCGTTTCGCCACCCGTACCGCGTCGGGCGCCAGTCCATCACCAGTGTAGACGGTGACGGGAACCCCCGTTGCCAGCGCCTCCTCGATCTCGGCATGCGAGACTGCGCCGCCGCGAAAATAGATCATCTGTCCACCCGTCTGTTTCGCGATATCGACCATCAAAGACCGTCCATTTGCGCGGACCCCCCAATCATCCACCGGCGTATCGACGAAGACAATGTAGTCCTGCCTGGCTACGCCGTACTCAACGGCGTTGCGCGATACGATGCCGACCGTCTTGATATCACCAAGTCCGAATTCCCGGGCGGCTTCCGGGATCCACGAGTACGCCCTTCCAATGCCTTCACGCGTGCCCCCCAAAACTTAGATGGATTTGTCGCCATTACGCTGTACCAGATTGACAATCTGCGCCCGCAGTTTGCCTGGATGCTCGTAGTCGAGACCCGAATAGCCGCCCAGCACGGTCACCGGATAACCGCGCACGACGGTCAGCAGATCCTCGTAGGAGAGAACCGTTATGCCGCTGCCCCCGAGCTCACGCACGTTCTCCTCATACTTGGCGTCGCGTGCAAGACGCGCCGGATCATGCTGGCTCATCGCCTGCTCTGCCTGCGCAAATGCGCAGAGCATGCCAAAAAGCATTGCGACAACAACGCATCTCGATAAAGATGTCCTGGTGACGCAATTGGCGCGCTCAGAACGACGGGGGACATACTTCGTCATTTTGGCAGTTACCTCTCTAAGAGCCCGTGTCGATACCCGGCTTGTTCTGTCGCTTGAGCTCACGGATCCGAGACCCAACCGTCTCTCCCGATGCCCCTGCAGAAATCGGTGGAATCAAATTCCATCCCTTAACCGTGAACGTTCAATTCTCGAGCATCGGGCAGGTTACAGAGCGGCGGTAGCAACAGTGTCCTGAACATCCGTGTGACGTCATGCGGCATGCTTGCCAGTCCACGATACGGTCCAGCCGGAGCAGCGGGACGCCCAACTTATCCAGCTGATCACTATGGTCGAAAAGGCCAGGTTGTCTCTGCTCGCCCGCTGCTATTGTGACGAAAATGCGGTATTTTTCGAGCTGCCCCGGATCCGAACGGGAGCCTGGTCGTGTCGGAGCAATTGCCACGTGACGGGTCGCTTTACCTCCCGCGGGTCAGGGACGAGAAACTATAGAACAGTTCCACTGTGGAGAGCTTCTTGGCGGGTTGGCGCACAACAACAAACCAGGTGGTTGCATTCGAGGAGGTCCAGGCGATCAAACGACGCCGGCGCCTCCGCATCTGGCTGCCAATCGCCGCGGTGGCAATGCTGCTGGCAGCACTGATCGGGAACGCGATCTACGAGTTCAGGGTGATGCGTGCCGATGCCCTGGCCCTGTCCGAGGGCGTCATCGGCAACCTGCAGCGTAGCATCGAGACCGAGGTGGCCGCTTTCCTGGGGCCCATCCCGGGAGTCGTCCTTTTTACCCGCGACCTGCTCGCGGACGAAAGATTGTTGAGCGTGCGGCGCGATCTCGCCGAGAAGGTGGCGAGCGGAATTCTTGACCATACGCCGCAGCTCACCAGCGTGCTCATCGGCAACCCAGCCGGCGAGTTTTTCATGGTGCGTCGCTACCTCGACGGGGAACAGCGCGGCCTGGAGACCAAGACAATCCGCCGGCCGGATGGACCGACGGGCGCGCCCGTGATGCAGCTGACGCGCCATGGCGCAAAGGGCGAGGTGTTGTCCGACCAGCAAGCACCGTGGGATGGCTACGATCCGCGCGGACGGCCCTGGTTCATCGGTGCCGCAGAAACCAGGGAACTGTTCTGGACAGATGTCTACCCCTTCTTCACCACCAAGGCCGCGGGTATCACGGCTTCGGTGCCCTATCAGGATGCAGACGGGAATCTTGTTGCCGTGGTCGGCACCGACGTCGAACTGGACAGCCTCAGTCAGTTCCTCGCCACGCTCGCCATCGGCGACACCGGCCTCGCGCTGATCGTCAACGACAAGGGGCAAGTCATCGCGAATCCGCGCAAGGCGTCGATGACGGAGGATTCCGGCGGCGAGCTGCGATTGCTGCGGGTCGATGACATTGGCGACCCGGTGGTGAGCCGCGCCTTTGACCGCTATCGCGTCGAGGGGCACGGTCGCCACGATTTCGAGATGGCCGGCCGCCGCTACATCAGCTCGGCGTCATCGCTGAACCATCTGCTGCAGCGCGACTGGTCCATCCTGATGATCGTCCCCGAGGACGATTTCGTCGGCTTCGTCGCAGCGAATGTGCGCGATACTCTTGGGATTGGTTTGGCGGTCATCGCCCTGGCAGGTGGCCTTGCCGGGCTGGTCGTCCGCCAGGGGCTGCGCACCGACCAGGAGGCCATTTCCATATTGGCACGCCAGGCGCAGCTTGACGCGCAGGGTGAGGCCTTCGGCACGCTGGCGACGCAGTCGACGCTGTTCGAGGAAGGTGGGACCGGTAGCCTCGCACAGGTGACTGAGGCCGTGGCGCGTTCCTCTCGCGTGCGCCGCGCCAGCCTGTGGCATCTGGCACCATCGGGCGATGCGCTGGTCTGTCTCGACAGCTTTGACCAGCAGACGGAGGGCCATACGCATGGCGCGACACTCGACAGATCAGATCATCCCGGCCTTTTCGAATGGCTGCAGACAGAAAGCGCCGTCAGCGACGTCGCAACCAGCGAAGACGAACGCCTCGTATCCCTGTACCGAAGCTACCTCGCCCCGCTGGGCTGCCAGGCCTTGCTGTCCCTGCCCGTCAGGGTAAACGGCCAGGTGACCGGCGTCCTTTGGCTCGAGGACGGCCGTCGCAGCGAGTGGTCGAACCAAGTGCAGCGGTTTGCCCGGGCGATCGCCAATTTGATGGCAATCCGCCAGGCCGCCAATGTTACGCCTGGCACGGTGCCGGCGATGCCACCGGCCGGGGACGCAAAGGCACACGATATCGAACCGGCGCAGCAGGCCGAACCGCGCGATCGCGAATTGGACATCGACGCGGGGCTGGGCGCACGCCGCGCTATAGCATTTGCGGCCAAGCTCCCGGATGGTGCGGACACCGTGGGAGCCGACGGCGTGCAGCACATTGATCGGCTGGCATTCGTGTCATTGCGGTTCAGCGACGCGCTGGCGTTGGCACGAGCGGCGGACGACCGATCCGGCGAATCGACCATCGCCCGCCTGCTCGGGCAAATCGACGCGGCAGCCTCGGAATACGGCGTGGCCTATCTCAAGTTTCTCACTGATCGGGTGGTCGCTGCCGCCGATCCGTCCGCAGACGTCCATCACGCAACCGTGTGCCTCGCCGAGTTTGCGCTGGCCGCGCAGGCCGCCTGCGAGCGCCTGTTCGCTGAGCAACATGCCCCCTTGGCTTTCCATTTTGGCATGGACCTGGGACCGGCCATCGGCAGCCTGGTCGATCGAGACGGGCGCTCGTTCAACCTGTGGGGTGAGGCGGCACGCATGGCGTACGCGATGGCCGATTCCGCTCCACCGGGGGCGATTCATACGACAGAGTCAGTCTACGAGGCGCTGCACGACCATTACCTGTTTCAGCTGCGCGGTCATCATTACCTCGAAGACATCGGGGAGTTTTCGACCTACCTCCTGGGGGGGCGCCTGTGAAGCCGTCGAACGATCGATTACCCATAGCCGGGGCGCCTGCGGCAGATGGGCCCGGTCTGCTGGATCGGTTTGGCCAGCGAATCATCGACGCCACCGCGGCAACCCTGCTGTTCTCGGGGGACCTGTCGGCGACCCTGGCACGGGGTCTGGAACCAGGCAACTGGCGCAGGACGATGCGGGCGGAGTTCGAGCGCTTCTTCTATCTGACGGGTGTGCGTGCCATACCCGCGGTCATGATGACCGCCCTGCTGGTCGGTCTGGGTCTGGTGTTGCAGATCATCTACTGGTTAAAGGTAACGGGACAGGAGGGATCGGTCGGCGACTTTCTGGTGCTGGTGCTGATCCGCGAGATCTCGCCCGTCGTCACGGCCCTGATCGTGATCGGCCGCAGTGGTTCGGTCATGCTCGACGAGGTTGGCCATCTCAAGGTTAACGGACAGATCCGCATGCTTGAGTCTTTTGGCATAGACGCCACCGACTACATTGCCATTCCGCGATGCTTCGCCATGGCACTCGCGTTGTTCGCGCTTACCATGATCTTCCTGCATACGGCCCTCTGGTCCGGTTATCTCGCTGCTTTGTTCGCTGGCCTCACCACTATATCGCTGGTGGAGTTTGCCGATGCGGTGTTATCAAAGATGAGCCTGGGCGATCATCTGCTGCTGGTCGTCAAACCGATCATCACCGGTTTCGTGATCGGATACATTGCGATCTGGAACGGGCTGAGGGTCGATCCGAGTGTCCTGGGCGTGCGACGTGCATTGCCGAGGGGCTTCATGTACTCCCTTCTGGCAACCCTGCTGATCGGGATAGCGGTTTCGGCGGTATTGTAGATGCGCATGTCTGGCGACCTGGCCGCAAACCATACGATCCTGGAGACTGCAGGTCTGTCCGTCGTTGCGCCCCGAGGCGGTTCGATAATTGCGGACGATCTGCGCCTGCAAGCGGGCGAGCTGCACCTCGTGTATTCGCCGACGACCGGGCAGAGCGCGGCCCTGGCGGATGCCTTGCTAGGGTTGGCCGGCGCAGGCCAGGTGCGGTTCCTCGGCTTCGCCTGGACAGACCTTCGTCCAGCCGAAGCCTGCCGGTTACGCGGCAGTATCGGCCGGGTCATGAGCCGTGGGAACTGGCTGGAGAACCGATCCGTGATGGAGAACCTGTTGCTGCCGCTGAGACATCATACCGTGCTGGCCGAGGAGATCATGCGCCAGAGGGCCAGCGAGCTCGCCCTGCGCTTTGGCCTGCCCGGGATCCCAACTCTACTGCCGCACCAATGCTCGGAGTCCGACCTCGAACGCGCGGCATGTGTTCGGGCCTTCCTGGGGCGCCCCAGGCTTGTTGTTCTTGAGCAACCAATCGAATCCGCCGAGGCCAGAACACTCGCGCCGCTGATCGAGGCCATACAGCAGGTGCGGCGTCGCCGCGGCGCCATCATCTGGTTCACGCGCAACCGCAGCTTGCTGGAGGAGCGTGGGATTGCGCCCGACCGGCGCTACCGGATCGCCGGCAGTCGACTGCTCCAGCTGGAGACGGCCGCATGACAGACGCGAGCGAGAACCGCCACCGCACCATGCTCGGTGCGACCGTGCTGGTTGCGCTTTTTTTATTGCTGTTGGGTTTGATCAAGGCCGAGGCCCTGCGCGAACTGTTTGATCCCGGCGAAACTTTGCGCCTGGTGCTGCCTGACGAGGGTCTGTTTGGCCTCGCCGAAGGCGCAAAGATCGAGGTACTCGGCACACCGGCCGGCAAGGTTTTGCGGATCGTGATCGACCCGGACCAGAATATCCATGCGGAAGCGCGCCTGAAAGGCTCGATGGCGCCTTTCGTGCGCCGTGATTCGCGGGCGGTTATCCGCAAGACGTTCGGCGTCGCGGGCGAGAGCTATATTGAGATCACGCGAGGCCACGGCGAAGAGATGGATTGGGACTATGCTGTGCTGGAGGCGAATCCGGACCGGGCGCCGACCGACAGTATCGGTGAGATCCTGGAGGACGTGCGCAGCCGCGTCATACCGATCCTCGAGCAGACCGAGCGGACGATGACAGCGCTGGGCGATATCACTGAACGTTTCGCCAGCCCCGAGGGCGATTTCCAGATGATGCTGGCAGATCTCAATACGATGACCGGACGTATCGAGCGCGGCGAGGGTGCGATGGGCCGGCTGCTCAGTGATGAGCGTACCGCGGCCGAACTCGAGGAGTTTGTCAAGGGTGCCAACGCCGCTGTGGCACGCCTGGGGCCGATCCTCGAGGAATTGCAGGCTGCGGCCTCACAGGTAAGCCTGCTGTCCAGCGCCATCAACGCCCGGAGCAAGGATTTTCCGGAGATCAGCGACAGCGTGAAATCGGTGCTGGCATCGCTCGACGCGGTCATGGTAGACCTGCGGAAGACATCACCCCAACTGCCCGCGATCACACGCGACATCAGCGAAACCACGGCCAACATCCCGGTCCTGCTCGGCATGACTCAACAGACGCTGGCGGAGTTGGAGGCGCTGCTGCGCCAGCTGCGCAACAGCTGGTTGCTCGGCGGGGCCGGCGCCCCGCCCGCGACAGGCGGCCGGCTGCCGCCGCGTGAGATTCGACCATGAACCGGTCTTCCATTCTGGTCGGCCTGCTGGCCGCTGGCTTGGCACTCGGGGGCTGCAGTGGTAATGCGGAGCGGGAACAGGCGCCGATCAGCGAGCGCGAATCCCTCGATCGCTCCGCCCGCCTGGCTTTCGATCAGGGTCAGTACGGCCAGGCCGTGACGCTCTACGGGGCCGTCCTGCAGGCGGCCCTGGCCGCAGATACGCCCGCTGACATAATCGATGCCCGTTTCAATCTGGCACTCTGCCAGACCTATCTAGGGGATTACGACGCGGCGCTGACGCAGGCTCAGCGGGCAGACGCCGAGCGTAACCGACGCGGACTTCCTGTCGACCCGGAGCTGCAGCTGCTTGCCGGCACTATTCACTACCGGGCAGGCCACCTGGAACGGGCACAGGCCACGCTGTCCGCGTTGCTGCAGGACCGCGAGGCGAGCCCAGCCACCCGCTTCAGGGCGCACTTCATCGCAGGCTTGATCGCCGCCGACCTCGCGGCACTTCCAGCACTTCGCGAACACATAGCGGCCTTGCAGGTTGACAAGGCCGTCGGCGCGCGGGTTGATTACCTGGAACTGCAGGGCAGGCTGCTCGGGTTCGAGGGCGACATCGACGGCGCCCTGCGCCTGCTGGATCAGGCGGCCGATCTGCGTGGCGTCGAGCGCGACTATCGCGGCATGGCGCGCGTCCTGGCAACTGCCGGCGGCCTTGCCGAGCAGGCCGGCCGCCTGCAGTCGGCGGGCAACTACCTGTATCGCGCAGGCCGCAGCGCGGTTCAGCGCGACGAACCGGAGGCCGGGGACTGGCTGCGCCGTGCCATGAACGCGGGAGCGCTGAGCGGCGACGCGGCGCTGGTGCGGGAGGCGCAGGCCATCCTGCAACGTGCCGAGGCGGGCCCCTGATCAGGGCATCAAATGCGTCGCATCCGGTTTGCCGGGACAGGTATTCCCGGTGCAGTCCCGAGACGAAGCGCGAACAGGCCCGGTGCCTAAATCACCCAGTGGCGGCCAAGCTCGCCACCAGTGCGATCTTTGGGAATAATGCGGTGATGCAAGAAAGATTGATCGTGCAGATCAGGAACTCATACGGGCCAAACTGAACGAACGATCCGCGTATCCGGCTGATCTACGCGGTTACTTTTCACCCGCTACGTGCAAGCTTAAAACAGATGCAATCGAAGACATCGACCTTCCGACGAGGGCCCGCCAGCTCGCTTCTGCTGGTTGCGGCCATTATGCTTGGCGCCTGCGCTACGAACGCGCCCTACGCGCCAGAGCGACTGAAACCGCCAGATGAACTCGCCGGCGTTCAGACCAAGACGGTCGATGACGTGACGGTGTCGGCGGCCATTCTCACGGACGACCAGGCACAGACACACTTTGGCGCAGATCTGGGCAAGGAGGGGATGCAGGCACTTTGGCTGAGCGTCAGCAACGGCTCGCCGGGCAGGCTGTGGTTCATCCGAAACACCCTCGATCCGGATTTCTATTCGGCGGACGAGGCCGCGATCCTGCTGAAAAGTCAGTTTTCGGACGACACGTTCGACATGCTTCGCCAGTCTTTCCGCGACGAGTCGATTCGCGTCTTGCTAAGACCGGAGTCGATTACCGAGGGTTTTGTCTTTCTACCCAGAAAAAAGGGTGGGCGGTACATCGACGTTCGTCTCACCAGCGACGCCTATGAAGTGGACAGCCGGCAATCCGGCAGTAACGAGGCTGAGCGCGTGGGGGTTGCCACGGCGATCCGAGAACTACGCTTCGGATTCGCCGTACCTCTGCCCGACGGCGATTTCGATTACGA
The DNA here is from genome assembly GCA_024639005.1 of Chromatiaceae bacterium. GTDB lineage: Bacteria > Pseudomonadota > Gammaproteobacteria > Chromatiales > Chromatiaceae > Thiosocius. The sequence continues at coordinate 10,140 of JAHEJD010000080.1, forward strand.
ACGATTGGATACCGCCCGCACCTATTCAGGAATGAAACTGCCGGACCTCCAAGCTAAAGAATTACGCGATGCGCTCGAACAGCTTCCCTGATGTGCGACCGACGCCGACGGCGAAGACGACGCCGACCCGCTGAATGTGGTCATCGTCGGCGAATCCGTGGACTTGCTGAACTCGCTGTCGAGGAGCGGCTGGTCATTTACACACCGAATCACCTTGCGCAGTGTCGGTCGCATGATCGGATCCGCGCTCGAGGGCGAGGGTTACCCGGTGGCACCCGTCAGCAGCCTTTACGTATTCGATCGAAAGCAGGACTTCGCGCTGCAGCGGGCGCGGCGCTCCATCGCGCAACGCAATCACATGCGGTTTTGGCTCGCACCCTTTACATTCGAGGGGCGGCAGGTGTGGGTTGGTCAGATCAGCCGCGACATTGGTATCAAGCTGTCCCCCAAGTCGCCGTCCTTGACCACACACATTATCGACCCCGAAGTCGACCTGG
>JAHEJD010000023.1:0-23332 GCA_024639005.1 Chromatiaceae bacterium
GGCCGTTCCATGCAGCGGCCTGACGGCAGGGCATAGACGCGCCGCGCCGTGGGCTGCATCTGTCCATTGATCGATGAGGGGGATACATGAACGACTACCAGGCTCTTTACCGACGTTCACTGGCGGATCCCGCAGGCTTCTGGGGTGACGCGGCTACCGCGCTGCATTGGGATAAACCCTGGGATACTGTGCTCGATCTGGATGCCAAACCAGTGCCGCGGTGGTTCGCCGGCGGCGAGTTGAACACCTGCTACAATGCCGTGGATCGCCATGTCGAAATGGGCCGCGGTAACCAGGCGGCCCTTATTTACGATTCCCCGGTCACAGGTCAGAAGCAGACCTACACCTATGCGGAGTTGCGCGACGCCGTCGCTCGCTTCGCCGGCACGCTGCGTGCTCAAGGGGTCGGACGCGGTGACCGCGTGCTGATCTACCTGCCGATGATTCCGGAGGCGGCGATCGCCATGCTTGCATCCGCGCGGCTGGGCGCGGTGCATTCCGTGGTGTTCGGTGGATTCGCCGCCAATGAACTGGCGACCCGGATCAATGACGCCAAGCCCAAGGTGATCGTCAGCGCCTCTTGTGGCATCGAGCCGAACCGCGTGGTGGTCTACAAGCCATTGCTGGACGAGGCGATTGCAGGCGCGACGCACAAACCCGAGGCCTGCATCATCAAGGCACGCCCACAGGCGGAGGCAGCTTTGATGGAAGGCCGGGATCTCGACTGGGACTCGGCGATGGCGGAGGCACAACCGGCGGCATGCGTTGCCGTCAAGGCAACCGATCCGCTGTACATCCTATACACCTCGGGCACGACCGGTCAGCCGAAGGGCGTGGTGCGTGACAACGGTGGTCACGCGGTGGCGCTGCACTGGACCATGAAGAACATCTATAACGTCGAGGCCGGCGATGTCTACTGGGCGGCGTCCGACGTCGGTTGGGTGGTCGGCCATAGCTATATCGTCTACGCGCCGCTGCTCGCGGGCTGTACGACTATCCTGTACGAGGGAAAGCCTGTGGGCACACCGGATCCGGGGGCCTTCTGGCGGGTGATCAGCGAGCATCGGGTCAAGGTGCTGTTTACCGCGCCGACTGCGTTTCGTGCGATCAAGAAGGAGGACCCGGAGGGCGAGTATCTTCAGAAGTACGACTTGTCAGGTATGCAGACACTGTTTCTGGCCGGCGAGCGCTGCGACCCGGATACGCTGTTCTGGGCGCGCGAAAAGCTTGGCATGCCGGTGGTCGATCATTGGTGGCAGACCGAGACGGGGTGGGCGATTGCGGCCAACCCGATGGGTATCCAGCCGATGGAGATCAAGCCCGGCTCACCCACGGTCGCGATGCCAGGCTACGACGTCCGCATCCTGTCGGATCAGGGTGACGAACTGGCCGACGGCCAGATGGGCAATATCGTGATCAAGCTGCCGCTGCCTCCCGCCTGTCTGCCTACCTTGTGGGGCAACGACCAGCGTTTCATCGATTCCTATCTGAGCAAGTACCCAGGCTATTACCTGACCGGGGACGCCGGATATCGCGACGCCGATGGCTATCTCTGGATCATGAGCCGGACCGACGACGTCATCAATGTCGCAGGACACCGCCTTTCCACCGGTGCGATCGAGGAGGTGCTTGCCGGGCATCAAGACGTCGCTGAATGTGCGGTGATGGGTGTGGCCGATGACATGAAGGGCCAACTGCCACTGGGGCTGGTGGTGCTGAAGGCGGGCGCGAGCCGAGACGAACGGGAACTGCAGTCCGAGCTGGTACAGCGGGTACGCGACCAGATCGGGCCGGTCGCCGCATTCAAGCTGGTCGCCACCGTCAAGCGGCTGCCGAAGACCCGCTCCGGCAAGATTCTGCGCGGCACCATGGTAAAGATCGCCGATTCCGAGGAATACAAAATGCCGGCCACCATCGACGATCCGTCCATTCTCGACGAGATCGCCGAAGCGCTGCGCACCCTGGGCTATGCCAAGGGCTGAGACCAAGTCGGGAGGCTTTGACGTGAGCGCGGTGGCCGACGACAGTGGCAACATCCCGGACAGAATCTTCGTACTGCTCAGGGAGGCCATTGTCGAAGGCGGTATCGCCGCCGGCAGCAAGATCAGCGAGCCCGAGCTGGCGCGCGCCTACGGAATCAGCCGCGGACCGCTGCGCGAGGCGATCGGCCGGCTGGAGGCCTGTGGCCTGGTCGTGCGCCGTCCGAATCTTGGTGCGCGGGTCGTCACGCTCAGCAGTGCGCAACTGCTGGAGATTTTTCATGTGCGCGAGGCCCTTGAGGGCATGGCGGCGCGACTTGCCGCGAACAACATGAGCGATACAGAGATCGTGGAGCTGAGGAGACTGCTCGAACTGCATGCCAGACAAATCGATCAGTCTGCGGACCACGCCTACTTTCAGCGTGAGGGCGACCTGGATTTTCACTATCGAATCGTCCAAGGCAGTCACAACTCGCGCGTGATTGCGCTGCTGTGCGACGACCTATACCACCTTGTGCGGCTATATCGCTACCAGTTCGGCATGCCGAGCAAGCGCGGGCCGCGCGCATTCCTCGAACATCAATACATCGTCGATGCGATTGAGCGCCGGGATGCCGAAATGGCCGAGCTGATGATGCGGTCGCATGTGCGGGCATCGCGCGAGAACGCAGAGCGGCTGCTGGCAGCGCGGACATAGCGTAAAGCGCGGGATGGAGATCACGTTGGCAAACCGGTCCGACATTGGGATTGACACAGAAGGTTCGCAATATGGCGATTGAATCAGCAGGCAGGAGATTTCGAGAGGCAGTTGCGGTGGAGAGACCGCTGCAATGTGTCGGTGCCATCAATGCCTATCATGCACGACTTGCAGAGGCCTCGGGGTTCAAGTCCCTGTACATCTCGGGTGGCGGCGTTGCTGCCGGCTCCTGCGGTATCCCCGACCTCGGGATAACCACTATGGAGGATGTGCTGATCGATCTGCGGCGCATCACCGACGTAACGACGCTGCCGGTGCTGGTCGATGTGGATACCGGCTGGGGTGGCGCATTTAATATCGCGCGCGCCGTGCGGGCGATGATCAAGGGTGGCGCGGGCGCGATCCATATTGAGGATCAGGTACAGCAGAAACGCTGCGGTCATCGGCCCAACAAGGCGATCGTTTCGCTGGGCGAAATGGTCGATCGAATCAAGGCGGCGGTTGACGCGAAGACGGATGAGGAGTTTGTCATTATGGCGCGGACGGATGCGCTTGCAGTAGAGGGCATGCAGTCGGCGATTGATCGTGCCTGCGCCTGCGTCGAGGCCGGCGCCGATATGATATTTCCAGAGGCAATTAACGAACTTGCGCAATACCGTGATTTCGTCAACGCCGTCAAGGTTCCGGTATTGGCGAACATTACCGAGTTCGGTGCGACGCCCATGTTCACCACCGATGAGCTGGCGAGCGTCGACGTGAGCATCGCGCTGTATCCGCTGTCTGCCTTCCGCGCCGCGAACGCCGCAGCGCTCAATGTCTATCGCGTACTGCGCGCTGAGGGTACACAGCAGCGCGTGATCGACACGATGCAGAGCCGAATGGAGCTGTATGACTATCTCGGCTACCACGAATTCGAGCAGATACTCGACCGCCTGTATGCGGACGAGTAGTCATAGACAGCGAGGCGCCGACGTTGCGCTGGTTTTTTTGCGCCGCCCGACCGCGCGGCCATGCGGGGAAAGACGAAGAGGAGTTCAGCAATGAGTGAAGCCGTACTGCCGAAACCCAAGAAATCGGTGGCCCTTTCGGGGACTGCTGCCGGCAACACTGCGATCTGTACCGTGGGTCGGACCGGCAACGACCTGCACTATCGCGGCTATGACATTCTCGACTTTGCCGAGACCTGCGAGTTTGAGGAGATAGCCTTCCTTATTGTGCATGGCAGGCTGCCGAATCGAGCGGAGTTGGCCGCCTACAAGCATGAGTTGCGGACATTGCGAGGACTGCCCGCGGCTGTCAGACAGGCGCTCGAGGTCTTGCCGGCTTCTGCGCATCCAATGGACGTGATGCGAACCGGTTGCTCGGTGCTCGGCAGCTGCCTGACGGAGAGAGACGATCACGCCGAGGCCGAGGCCCGCCATATTATCGACCGTCTGATCGCGAGCCTCGGCTCCATGTTGCTCTACTGGTATCACTATGCGTTCAATGGTCGGCGCATCGAGGTAGAGACCGACGATGACAGCGTCGGTGGCCACTTCTTGCATCTATTGCATGGCGCCAAGCCGAAAGAATCCTGGGTGCGCGCGATGCATACGTCGCTGATTTTGTACGCCGAGCACGAGTTCAATGCCTCGACCTTCGCCGCGCGTGTCGTGGCCGGAACGAACGCCGACATGTACTCGTCCATAACCGCGGCCATCGGTGCACTGCGTGGACCGAAGCACGGCGGTGCCAACGAAGTGGCGGCGCGCATCCAGAGCCGCTACGAAGACCCGGATCAGGCAGAGGCAGATATTCGCGAGCGTGTCGGGCGCAAGGAGATCGTGATCGGATTCGGGCATCCGGTCTACACGATTGCCGATCCGCGCAACGAGGTGATCAAGAGCGTGGCGCACAGCCTGTCGGAGGAGAATGGCGATATGCGGATGTATCATGTCGCCGAGCGGCTCGAATCGGTGATGTGGGAGATCAAAAAGATGTTTCCCAATCTCGATTGGTTCTCGGCCGTCTCCTACAGCCAACTCGGTGTACCGACCGATATGTTTACCCCACTGTTCGTGATCGCCCGCACCACCGGTTGGGGCGCGCATGTCATCGAACAGCGTCAGGACGGCAAGATCATTCGCCCATCGGCCAACTATATCGGTCCAGAAAATCGCGCCTTCGTCCCGATCGGGCACCGCCCCTGATCTCGAATAATCGGCGCGGCGCCTGAAGGGCGGCAATATTATTCCGCGATTTTGAAGAAACCCTCGATAGGAAGGACTGCAATGTCTAAAGCTGCTGTATTGAATGCGTCGCGCCCCGATTTTGACAACGTGATTCAGGATATTGTCGATTATGTCCTGCAATTTGACGTTACCCAGTCTGCCGAGGCGATGGAGACGGCACGCTACTGTTGGATGGATACCATCGGTTGCGGTCTCTATGCGCTCAACTATCCCGCCTGTACCAAGATGCTGGGTCCAATCGTGCCGGGGGCCGAGATGCCGGGTGGCGCCCGCGTGCCCGGGATGTCTTATGAACTGGACCCTGTGCGTGCGGCCTGGAACATCGGCGCGATGGTGCGCTGGCTAGACTATAACGACACGTGGCTGGCTGCCGAGTGGGGTCATCCCTCGGACAACCTCGGCGCCATTCTCGCGCTGGCCGACTATCAGTCGCGGCTCAGGATGGCGCGAGGCCAACCCTCGTTGACGATGAAAGAGGTCATTGTCGCGATGATAAAGGCGCATGAGGTCCAGGGCGTAATCGCATTGGAGAACAGTTTTAACCGTGTCGGCCTGGACCACGTGATGCTGGTGCGGATCGCCTCTGCGGCAGTGGCTGCACAGATGCTCGGCTGCACGCGCGACGAGACTCTGACTGCGGTATCGCATGCCTGGCTCGACGGATCTGCGCTGCGGACCTATCGGCATGCCCCGAACACCGGGTCGCGCAAGTCCTGGGCCGCGGGCGACGCCTCGGCGCGGGGATTGTTTCTGGCGCTGATGGCAGAGCGCGGTGAAATGGGATATCCGTCCGCGATCACCGCCACGGGCTGGGGTTTTCAGGATGTGCTGTTCAAGGGCAATGCGCTGTCGTTTAGCCAGGGATACGCGACCTACGTGATGGAGAACATCCTGTTCAAAATCGCTTACCCCGCCGAGTTCCATGCGCAAACCGCGGTCGAGGCCGCGCTGACGCTGCACGAGACCGTCAGAGACCGTCTGCAGGATATCGACAGGATCGTCATCCAGACCCAGGAATCGGGTGACCGCATCATCAACAAGACCGGGCCGCTGGACAATCCGGCCGATCGTGACCACTGTATCCAGTACATGGTCGCGGTCGCATTGATCTTCGGTCGTTTGACCGCCGAGGACTACGAGGATGCAGTGGCGAAAGACCCACGCGTCGATGCGTTGCGCGAGCGGATGGAGGTCGTCGAGGAGGCGCGCTTCACGCGCGAGTACCTGGAGCCGGACAAGCGGGCGATCGGCAATGCGGTGCAGGTGTTCTTCAAAGATGGGGACGCCAGCGAGAACGTGACCATCGACTACCCAGTGGGCCATCGGCGGCGTCGCAGCGAGGGCATCCCGCTGTTGAAGGAGAAATTCGAACGCTACCTGCGGGGGCGCATTGCGCAGAAGAACGCGGATCGGATATTGGCGATCTGTGCCGACCAGGTGGCCTTCGAGGCCACTGCAGTGGACGACATGATGGCCTTGATGCGGGTCTGAGGCTGGCGAGGGCTGTGCGCCGAAGCGCTTGACCTGAAGTAGCGACCAACGCAAATTCGGTGCGATGCACAGAGGCCATGATCGAAGGGTAGGTCCTTGAAGGCGCCCGCCCGATGCTGGATCGTGGTCTGCGCCTGCCTGCTGGCGGGGATCGCCCGCGGCGAAGTCGCGGTCATGTTTTCGGTAGACGCCATCGAGGGCGATGATTGGGGGGCGCAGGGCATCTCGATTCGTCTGCGTTCCCCATCCGCAGCGACTGTCAGCGCGGTCGTGGAGATCGAACATGTCGATCTGCCGGGCAGCCACGGTGCACTGCGTGGCCTGCTGCTCGAGTGTCCGCTGTTGCAGCGGGAAGACCGGGGTTGGCACTGCGACGAGGGTCTATTGCGCCTCAAGGAGTCGCCGCTGGCGGCACAAGCGGCAAGCTGGCAAGGCATGTTCCAGTCCGCCGGGCATTGGTCGATCCGTATCCCGCAGCTCACCATAGGCCCCGGCAGCCTGGGCTTGACGGCCTCGGCACAACCAGCCGGTTGGTCAATGGCCCTGCGGCCCCATCGTGTCCCGGTCGAGCGGATTGATAGTCTCATCCCTGGAGGGGCACTTCCCGCCGACTGGGACCTGGCAGGCCATGCCAGCGGTGTCGTTGAACTCGCGGGGCAATCCAGCGATCCAGGACGTCTGGTTGCCGATCTGGTGATCGACCAGCTGAATTATGCGTCACCCGATGGCCGCCAGGCGGCCGAAAACCTGCTACTCAAGATCGGTCTCAGCGGGCGCGCCGACGGCGCGGGATGGTCCTTTGATACCAAGCTTGCCTGGCCGAGTGGCGCGGCTTACTCAGAGCCGCTGTTTCTCGATGCCTCGCAGACCGTGTTACAGGCGTCGGCCCAGGGTAGCTGGCGGCCGCAGCGAAACAGCATGGAACTCGATGCCTGGGCGGTAGACCTGGCGAATACCGTCAGGGTGTCGGGGACGGGGCGAGTGGATCTGGGCGCGTCCGCGATCGAGCAGCTCACCATCGTCGTCAATAGCGAGCGGGCCGGGCAGTTCTACCAGAAATTGCTGCAACCGTTCCTGATCGGGACGGCCGGCGACGATCTGGATGCTACGGGCAATCTCGGTATCGTCATGCATTTCGATCGCTCGGGGATCGAGCAGGCGGGTCTGGAATTGAGCGACCTGCAGATAGGGGATCGACAGGAACGTTTCGCGATCGGTCCTGTTGACGCCAGCATCGCCTGGGATCGTGCCAGCGAGGTGCCGCGTTCTCGCTTACAGGTGGAGCGCGCGCATCTCTATCGGATTCCGTTGGGTAGCTTCGATATCGAAGCGACTTTTGCCGGGGATCAGCTCGAATTGGTGCAACCGCTGGTGATCCCCGTGCTGGATGGCCAGGCAGCGCTCGACAGCTTCCGGCTGGGCGGTGTCCTGGTGGCCGGGCAAAGCCCGCATTGGCAGGCCAGTGCCTCATTGCGGAATATCTCGCTGGGACAGTTGACCGCGGCGTTCGGCTGGCCGCCCTTTGCGGGCGCTGTCGCGGCAAGCCTGCAGGACATGCGCTATGACGATCAACGCCTGTCGGTCGGCGGAGGCTTAGACCTAAAGGCATTCGATGGCACGATAGAGATCCGCGATCTGCAGATCGGCGATCCGCTGGGCGGTGTACCGATACTCGAGGCCGATGCGAAGCTGCGCGGGTTGAGTCTGGCGAAACTGACGCAGGCGTTCTCGTTCGGCCGGATCGAGGGCCGTCTCGACGGCGACTTGGAAGACCTGCGCCTGGTGGCGTGGCAGCCCGACAGCTTCGATCTTCACCTTTTTACGCCACCGGACGATGATTCGCGGCACCGTATCAGTCAACGTGCAGTCGAGAATCTCACCGAACTGGGCAGTGGCATACCGGCCGGCCTGTCGGTGAGTCTGCTGAGTCTCTTTGAGGAGTTCTCCTACGACAAAATCGACCTCAGGGTCGCGTTGCGCGGAGATCGGGCGGAGTTGGACGGGCTTGCACGCGACGATGGCGGGTACTACCTTGTCAAAGGCGCGGGCCTGCCGAGGATCGACGTCATCGGGCGTAATCGCAGCGTCGCCTGGAAAGATCTGGTTGAACGTCTGCGGCGAATTCAAGTAGAAGGTCCGGCAGTGAAATGAAAAACTGGGAAAATGGCATGGCGAGAAAGATTTTCGGTTATCCCCTGATGGCCCTGGCGCTGACGGCATGTGTCACCATCAACATCTATTTTCCCGCTGCGGCGGCGGAAGAGGCGGCGCGTACGATTGTCCGTGATGTCCTGAAGGGCGAGGAAAGCGACGCGCCATCTGCCCCGATCCAGGGCGACAAGGAGTCACACCAGCTGCGCGCCGGGCCATTGATGGTCGCGCTCGGTCTGTTGCTCGAAAATCTGGTGCCTGCCGCGCAGGCCGCGCAGGCGGACATCAATATCAACACGCCTGGCATTCGTGCGATCCGAGCCAGTATGCAGGGCCGGCAGTCGAGTCTGGCGCCTTTCTACCGCAGCGGCGCAATTGGCTTCGACAACAATGGATCGATCAGAGTTCGCGACTTAGGCGCGGTCGGTCTGGCCGATCGTAATCGGCTGAAGAAGCTGGTGGCCGACGAAAACGCGGATCGCGCCAAGCTGTACAGTGAGATGGCGAAGGCCAATGGGCATCCCGAGTGGCAGGCGGATGTGCGTGCGACCTTCGCGAAGGTATGGGTGGAAGAGGCGCCGGCGGGCTACTGGTATCAGGGCAGCGATGGGGCATGGCGCCAGCGTTGATCCCGCGGACTGCGTCCGGCACCACAGTGACACGGATTCGGGCTACGGCCTACTTGCCGCCCTTGATCTTTGTCACGACTCGGGGCGGCAGTAACCAGCGCAGTTCCCCGCCGCCGACATCGATCTGTTGCCATCGGTCGACTTCGAAATCGATACGCAGCATGCTACCGGTCGGCACCTTGATGATCGCCTTGCCGATCAGCCGGCCGGCGAGGCCGGACCAGGTCGGTTCATGTCCGGTCAACAACAGGCATTCCGGGTCTTCATCCAACTCCCTGACCCAGTTGAGAATGCCGCTCGGCGAGTTCTCGTACAATGCACTATCGATACGCAGTGGACAGCCCCAGCGTCCGGCACGCGCAGCCAATTGCAGGGTGTCGCGCGCTCGCAGCGCTGATGAGCTGATAGCGAGATCAGGTATCTGCTTGGTTTGGCCAAGCATTCGGCCCATAGAATGCGCGGCGTCCCGGCCGCGCGCAGCGAGTGGCCGTTCGTGGTCCGAGGCCACCGGCTTGTCCCAATCGGACTTGCCATGGCGAAACAGGATCAGGCTGAGCACGTTTTTCTCATCGGGTGAATTGCAGGCGTGGTTACGCTAACACGACAAAGCGGGTTAAGCCCAATGGCACTTACTCGGCGGGCCGACAGGCATCGATGAGCGCGCCGGCGTGTTCGATGCTCGGGCGTCTGCCGCAGGGATGCGGCAGTCGAGCCTCCACGGACGGATTCACGGCGTCCCGCGGGTCGAATGCGCCGGGGCGCAAGTACTTGAGTTGAGTGACATTGGGGTTAAGGCTATTCGCTTTGAGAATCGCAGACCCGCTGCGCAAGATCAGGCAGGCGCCGGCTTTCGCAGCAGGTCTACGCGCGTCGGGTTGTGAAATTCCGCGATCCCGTTATCGTCGATATGTGGCAGGAAGCGCGCCTTGACTTCGTTGTGTAACGTTGCGTCGACGTCGAACGCCGAATGTGTGGCACCCAGGACGCGACTCTCAAACTCCGCAAAACCCTCGAAACGACTGAGGCTCAGAAAATGGATCTCACGTGCGAGCAACAGCTTACCGTCGTCGACGGCCCTCACGGTCGCATCGAAAGCCGCTTGACGCACGGCCCTTTCGTCATTGAACAGTCGCAGTATCTCGTTGAACTCGCCGGCATACACCGGCTCGGAAATGTAGAGGAGACCGCCAGGGCGCAGGACACGGGCGATCTCTGCGAATGCCCGATCCATGTCGGCGATCGGCACGTGGTGAAGCGATTTCAGCATAATGACCGCGTCCATGGAGTCATTTGCCTGGTCGATGGACTGGGCGCCGCCGAACTGGAACTGGACATTCGGCAGATCCGGAATCAGCAGGTTTTTTTCGTGCTGAATGCGATCGACCTCCATGGCGACAATCTCGCTGGCAGGGAAGCTCTCCGCCAGGCGTCGCGTGGTAAAGGCCGCACCGCAGCCGAGCTCGAGCAGGCGCGCCCGCTCGAGCGGTAGCAGGTCGCTGATCTGTTCGAAATCCGATGAGCTTGGCAAACTGCCTTGACTGGCTATCTGCATCATGTCGACGAACTCCCCATCTCCGGAACGCAAGTGTATGTGCCTGGTCTGTTTGTTGACAATGCTGTGACAGCGCCCTCTGGAGTGGGGTAATACGCCGTGGGTGCAGCCCGCATGGAACGCAACGAGGGGCTTGTGCAAGAATCGCCCGACGTCAGGCGATACGGGTCGCGACTGCCCAGCCGATGAACAAGGAACTCAACCGTGAGCATCGACTCCCTGGAGCAGCACGAGGCGCTGGTGCGATCCTTGATGGATGAAAGGCGCTGGCCGGCCGGCGGCGGGAATCGCCGCCGCATCGATACCCATATCTCGACGGTGCTCCTCGCCGGGGATGTCGCCTACAAGCTAAAGAAGCCCCTGGATCTCGGGTTTCTTGATTTTAGGAGCCTCGCCGCGCGTCATGCGGCCTGCCTGGAAGAGCTGCGACTCAATCGCCGGCTGGCGCCCGAGATCTATCAGGCGGTATGCGCGATTACCGGTTCGGTCGAGGCGCCGGACATCGATGGTGCCGGTCCCGTTATCGACTGGGCAGTGCGCATGCAGCGTTTTGATCCCGACGCCATCCTTTCCAATCTGATCGAGCGCCTATCACCACGACTCATCGAGCGCCTGGCGCTGCGGATAGCCGATTTTCATGCCCAGGCTGCGGTAAGTCCGACCAGCGAGCCGTTTGGGGCCGCGGCAGCGGTGTTTGCACCGATGCAGCAAAACTTCGGCCAGATCCGCGCCAGCCTGGCGGCAGAGACGGCAGGGCTGGAACGCATCGCCGCCTGGAGTAAGGATCAGCGCGATCGCCTCGCGGGCTTGCTCGACGAACGCAAGGCCGGGGGGCATATCCGCGAGTGCCACGGCGATCTGCACCTCGGCAATGTGGCGCTGATCGCCGGCGAGCCGGTCTTATTCGATGCGATCGAGTTTAATCCCGGCCTGCGCTGGATAGACACCATCAACGATGTCGCCTTCCTTAGCATGGACCTGCATCATCGGCGGCCGCCGCTCGCCTATTGCCTGCTCGATCATTACCTGCAGGCGTCCGGAGACTATTCGGGTCTGCCGTTGCTGCGATTCTACGAGGTCTATCGCGCACTGGTGCGCACCAAGATCGCTGCCATCCGCGCAACGCAGGAACTGACGCGCACACAACGCCACGAGGTAGAGGACGAGTTCAACGCCTATCTGGGCCTGGCCGACCGCTTGACCCGGGCGGCACAAGGGGCGGTGGTCATAACCTATGGGGTGTCGGGTAGCGGCAAGAGCCATGTTGTGCGCCAGTTGCCCGAGCGTCTGCCTGCTGTGCGACTGCGCTCGGACGTCGAGCGCAAGCGCCTGCTCGGGCTCGATGCGCATGTGGACGCCACGACAAAGGGGGCCTACTCGTCGGACCTGACACAACGGACTTACGCACGCCTCGCAGAATTCGCCGCGGACGTGGTGCAGGCGGGTATGGTTGCGGTCGTCGACGCTACGTTTCTGCGCCACGTTCATCGCGCGCGTCTGCGCGCGCTGGCAGACGCCATGCAGATGCCCTTTGTGATCCTCGATTGCGACGCGCCGGTCGAGATCTTGCGCGACCGGATCCTCGCCCGTCGGCGGCAGGCGAACAATGTATCGGATGCGGATCTCGAGGTGCTCGACGCGCAGCTGCAGACACGCGAACCGCTCACCGCCGATGAGCGTCGCTTTGCGATCACCGTAGGGCCGGAGCAGCCGCTCTTGGCCGATGCACTGTTACAGCGCCTAGGGCGGGTTCCGCACAGGCCGTAACGCACCGGATCTCCTTTGCCACGGTGCGATATCACCCTCCTAGCGTGCGTAGCCGCTGAGCTCCAGATAACCAACGCCACTATGGCTGCCGGACACCACCACGGCACCTTCCCAATAGCGCACCGTATGGCGCATCTCCTGATCCTCAAAGGCGGCCTCAACACGCAGATCCATGTCACGTGCGGGAATCTGCAGCCGCCACCGGGTGGGGTAGGCGACACCGTCATCGCTGCGCCATTCGCCCAGTGTCGTCAGCGCCACGTCGTCCAGCGACAACGGGAGCACCGCCCCGTCGGCCGCTACCAGTACCCCCTTGCTGAAGCGCTGCGCTTGCCCCTGTTTGTCACGCATGCGATAGAACATAAGGTCGCGGTCGTCATCCAGCTGCAGCGCGAACCAGTCCCAACCGGCCTGATCTTCGGCCAGCGCCGAACTCGACCATTCACGGTCGAACCAGGAGTTACCGACGACGTTCAGCCGCCGGTCACCCAGCCGGATCTCTCCGCGGGTCGGCAGTCGCGTGTACGAATAATAATACGACGCATTGCCGGGCGCGGCGCCTTTCTGGGATAGCCCACGGTCACCCTGCAGTACCATCGGCCTGTCGCCCGCCTGCAACTGCAGATCGATCGCTGTTTCCGGTGTCCCCGCCCGCAGACGCAGCGGGAACAGTGCCGTGCCGCTGCCCTCGATCGACCAGGGGCCGAGCCAGATGCGCAGGGGATTGCGGGTGGCGCCGGACAGCCCCGCGGCCGCCCGGCTGAAGCGTTCGCTGCTGTGATGGCGTCCTTGCGCGATATCGCTGATGGCCAAGTGCCCCATGTACAGCTGATGGCTGCGCCAGCGTGAATCCTCGGATGGGTCGCCGGGTTTCAGGCCGACACGAAACAGCGTCAGCTGATAGCCGAGGCGTTCGTCATCGGCGGTACTGAGATTCCCGGTGAAGTACCACCACTCGGTCGCAAACTCGGGATGCGCGCCGTGATCCGCGGGAAACGAGAATTCGCGCGGCTCGAGCGCGCGGGCGAAGCCGGGGTCCGGTGTGGATCCCATGCGCTGTTCGAGGCTGATGGTCGTGGGGCTGTCTTCATCGACAGGGTCGGGCGGCGCACAGGCCAGCAGCGGGGCGACCAGGATCAGGGCGGCAAGATGACGCATGCTCAGTCCTCGCGCAGCTGTGGCGCCGGGTCATGGCGACTTGCCTGCCACGCGGGATAGAGGCCCGCGAGGAGCGCCGCTGCCACTCCCAGCAGCAGTGTCCAGCCCAGCGGGGTGGCGTTAATCAGGAAGGGCATGGTCCAGCCGAAGGCGCGGAACTGAATGGCATCGGTCAACACCCAGGCCATCGCGAGCCCGGCGGGGACGGCGAGCAGGGCCGCGAGCAGCCCAAGGACCGCCGATTCGATCATGATCAGCAGGCTTACCTGGCTGCGCGTCATTCCCAGTGCCCGCAGTACCGCAAACTCCTTGCGACGTTCGAGCTGTACCGCCATCAGTGCACTGAGGATGCCGACAAATGCGACGGCGACAGACAGCAGCCGCAGTACCTCGGTGATACGGAAGGTGCGATCAAAGACGGCCATCGACTCGCGGTAGATCTCACGCGCGGCGGTGAAGGAAAGTTCGTAATCAGCGCTGAAACGGGCACTGGCGGCCTTTTGGAGGGCGTCTGCGTCGTCGGTCGATGAAAACAGGGCGATGGTGTTGACCTGCATGTCCGACCACTGTCGGCGATAGTGCGCAAGATTGAGGAACACCCGGCCATGTTCGCTGGCAAAGTCGCGGAAAACGGCAGCGATTGTGAATTGTGCATCCCCGCGCGGTGTCGGCAGGACCAACGGGTCGCCGGGTCGCAGACGCAGCCGATGCGCCAGGGGTTCGGATATCAGGACCTCGCCCGCATCGAACGCCGTCCACGGATCAGGATCCGTCCTGGCGACGAAATCGAAGCCGCGGCGTGACGGCTCGGCAAGCCGCGTCGCCACCAGTCGGACGCGCCGATCGCCGATCTGCAGCCTGCGGTCGCGATACACGCTGTAAGCCGACACCTGCGCGAGCAGCGGGGCCTCGCGAACCACCGCGTCCGGCAGGGTCGCGCCGTCCTCGAAGGCGTCCGCGGCGACGTACAGATCGGCCGTGAGCAGGTCCTGCAGCCAGTCGCTGACCGAGGTCCGCATGCTCTCGACCATGACCGCGACACCGACGCTGGCGGACAAGGCCACCATCAGCGCGGCCGCCGCGGTGCCGAGGCGCGAGAGGTGCCGGTCGAGGTCGCGCGTGGCCATGCGCCAGACGCCGCCCAGCGGCAGTCGAATCAGCAGCCAGTGCAACAGCGGCAGGCCCAGCGGCGTGATCAGCGCCGCGCCGAGCAACAGGATGAACAGGCCTGCGAACCCGGTCACGACACCGCCGGGCAGGACAAAGGCAACTGCGAGCCCCAGCATCACCAGCAAGACGCCGCCACCCGCCAGCCGTGGCAGTTGGCGGCGCGTCGAGCGCTCCAGTGCGGCCCGCGACAGCGTGGTCAGCGGTGGCGTGCGCGCGGCCTGCCGGGCCGGCAGCCAAGAGGCCGCGATGGTCCCGGCGAGGCCCAGCGTGACCGCCTTGGCCAGCGACAGCCAGCCGACCTGCATCGCCTCAGCACTAACCTCGTAGTACAGCTCGCTGACCGTCGCGGCGACGATGCGTGTCAGCCCCTCGCCCAGCCAGACTCCCAGCACGCTGCCGATCACTGTCCCGATAATGCCGAGGACGACCGCTTCGGCAAGGATCAGGCGCGAGATCTCCTGGCTGCGGACACCCATGGCACGTAGCCGCCCGAACAGGTTGCGCCGCTGCACAATCGAAAAGCTCATCGCGTTGAAGATCAGGAACACCCCAACCAACAGCGCGAGGAGGCTCATGGCGGTCAGATTCAATTCGAACGCCGCCGACAGTCCGACGACTCCCTCGGTCTGGGTATCGACATCGACGAGCCTGACAGACGCCGGCAGGCGCCCCCGCAGCCAGGCCAGGGCGTCGTCGTCCAACACCAGGTCGATATAGGAAAGGCTGTCCGGCATCCCTGCGATGACCTGCGCGGTGGCGATATCCACCACCAGCAGGTCGCGGCCGCCAATACCGGTGTCCGAATCGATCGCAAACACCTGCAGGTCGTGCGACTTCCCCCGGTGGCGCAAGCTCAGGCGGTCCTCGAGGTCGACCTTGAGGGCGGTGGCCGCCGCGCTGCTCAATGCCACTGCGTCGGCGCGGGAGAGCCACTCTCCGAGCGATCTCTGGCCGCGGATCACATTGGGCAGGCCGCTGCGGAAGGTGCCCTCGGCGAACAGATCCAGGCCGATCAGCCGAAGACGGCCTGGCCGATCCTCGACCCGCACGCGTGTGACGATAACAGGGGCCATCGGCGGGTGGCCGGGCGCCGTGGCCAGCTGGACATAGAGTGCCTGCGGTACTTCGCCGGTGTTGCCGATCACACGGTGCGTCGCGGCCCCGCGCAGCTGTGCCGAAGACAGCGCGAAGGATGCCTTGGCGGCATGGTTGGCGAGATCCACCGCGAGTACCACGGCGACCCCCATCGCGATCCCGATCAGTGCGAGCAGGGCCTGCCAGCGGTGGCGCAGCTGGTAGGTCAGTCCCGCGCGCAGCAGCAGTCGGGGCAGCCCGAGGTCGATCACGCGTCCCTCAGCTGGCCATGCTGCAGCCTCAGGACGCGATCAGCCGCGGCGGCCACCGTGCTGCTGTGCGTGACGATCAACATGGTCGTCCCCTGATCGCGCGCCAGCCCGGTGAGCAGCGAGATCACCGCCTGCCCGCTGTCCTCGTCCAGATTGCCGGTCGGCTCGTCCGCCAGCAGGACCTTGGGGCGGTGTGACAGCGCGCGTGCCACGGCCGTGCGCTGCTGTTCACCGCCGGACAGGGTCTCGGGATAGCGGTCTGCGGTGTGCGCCAGGCCCACATCCGCCAGCAATCGTGCAACCCGCGACTGGATCTGCGTCGCCGCACTGCCGGTCAGCTCCATCGGCAGCGCAATGTTTTCACCGACAGTCAGCGTGGGTATCAGATTGAAGAACTGGAAGACGAAACCGATGTCTCGGCGACGCAGCAGGGTGCGATCGGGCTCCTTCAGGGCGTGGATATCGGCGCCGTCGATCTCTACGTGGCCGGCATCCGGGTGGTCAATGCCGCTCAGCAGGTTGAGCAGCGTGGTCTTACCGCTGCCGCTGGCACCGAGCAGCGCGACGACCTCGGCCATCTGCAGCCGGAAGCTGAGGCCTTCAAAGATCTGCTGGACGCCGGTCCCGGACCGGTAACCCTTGGCGAGACCTGATACTGAGAGCATAACTGGGAAGGGTCCTGTCGCTGCGTCCCTCAATTAAGACAGAGTCGACAACCGCTGAAACCCTGGCGATTGGGTTGCTTTGGCGGGGACTCGCACCCGTGCCGGAGGGTGTTTGCCTGCTGTGGTCGGTCCTCTCCATCGCCTACGTACACGGACGGGATGCGAAGAGTACGGTAATGTCACTCTATATCGATAGTTTTTCACAATCGATATCGCGTGATCGAGCGCTCTAAACCGGCCTTGACCTCGCAACACTTAACCCCACGTTTGGGGTATTGAAATCCATTCCCCGAGATCGTTAAATAATACCTGAGCGTTTTACTTGGAAATAGGTGCGTAATGACCCCGACTGCGAAACAGATGGACGACCTGGTAGACAAGGGATACGAACACGGGTTCGTCACCGACATAGAGACCGAGATCATCCCGCCCGGGCTGAGCGAGGATGTCATCCGCTTCATCTCGTCGAAGAAAAACGAGCCGGCGTGGGTGCTGGATTACCGACTTCAGGCCTTCACGCACTGGCAGACCATGACACCGCCACGGTGGGCCTCGGTAGACCATCCGCCGATCGATCATCAGGCGATCTCTTACTTCGCGGCGCCCAAGAGGAAGCCCGAGCTGAACAGCCTCGACGAAGTCGACCCCGAACTGCTGCGGACTTACGAGAAGCTCGGGATCCCGATCGAGGAGCAGAAGGCACTGGCCGGGGTCGCCGTGGACGCGGTCTTCGACAGCGTGTCGGTCGCGACGACCTTCCGTCAGAACCTGGCTGATGCGGGCGTCATCTTCTGTTCCATCTCGGAGGCGGCGCAGGAATACCCCGACCTGCTGAGGCAGTACCTGGGGTCCGTGGTGCCCCACACCGACAACTACTACGCCGCGCTAAACGCTGCCGTCTTCACAGACGGCACCTTTGTGTACCTACCGAAGGGCGTACGCTGCCCGATGGAACTCTCGACCTATTTCCGCATCAACGCGCAGAACACCGGGCAGTTTGAACGCACGCTGATCATCGCCGAGGAAGGCAGCCACGTCAGCTATCTCGAGGGCTGTACCGCGCCCCAGCGCGATGAGAATCAGCTGCATGCCGCCGTGGTTGAGTTGATCGCGATGCAGGATGCGCAGATCAAATACTCCACGGTCCAGAATTGGTACCCCGGCGATGAGGAGGGCAAGGGAGGTATCTACAATTTTGTGACCAAACGCGGCGACTGCCGCGGTGACCGCTCCAAGATATCCTGGACCCAAGTCGAAACCGGCTCGGCGATCACCTGGAAGTACCCCAGCTGTATCCTTCGCGGCGATGACTCGGTCGGTGAGTTTTACTCTGTGGCGGTCACCAAGGGCCGCCAGCAGGCCGATACCGGCACCAAGATGATACACGTCGGCCGGAACACGACCAGCACCATCGTTTCGAAAGGGATCTCGGCCGGCAAGGGCCAGCAGGCCTACCGCGGCCTGGTGCGCATGGCGCAACGCGCCGAGAATGCGCGCAACCATACGCAGTGCGATTCCCTGCTGATTGGAGACCGCTGCGCGGCGCACACCTTCCCCTACATCGAGGTTAAGAATCCGACGGCCAAGGTGGAGCACGAGGCCACGACGTCGAAGATCGGTGAAGACCAGCTGTTCTACTGTCGCAGTCGCGGGCTCTCGGAAGAGGATGCGGTGTCGCTAATCGTCAACGGTTTCTGCAAAGAGATATTCAACGAACTCCCGATGGAGTTTGCGGTAGAGGCACAAAAGTTACTTGCCATCAGCCTCGAAGGCGCTGTGGGCTGAACCAGGAGTTGAACACATGAGACTTTCAATCAAAAATCTCAGGGCGGAAATCGAGGGCAAAGAGATCCTGCGAGGCCTCGATCTCGACGTCGGCCCTGGTGAGGTTCACGCGATCATGGGCCCCAACGGCTCGGGTAAGAGCACCTTGGCGCACGTGTTGGCCGGTCGCGATGGCTATGAGGTCACCGCTGGCGAGATCACGCTCGATGACCAGGATCTGATCGAGCTCGCCCCCGAGGGGCGCGCGGGCCTTGGGGTGTTTCTGGCATTCCAGTACCCGGTCGAACTTCCGGGCGTCAACAACACGCACTTTCTCAAGGAATCGCTGAATGCACAGCGCAAGGCGCGCGGCGAGCCAGAACTCGACTCGGTGGCCTTTCTGAAACTGATCCGCGAAAAAATGGCGCTGGTCTCGATGAAACCGGAGCTGCTCAAGCGACCGGTGAACGCCGGATTTTCCGGGGGGGAGAAAAAGCGCAACGAAATCCTGCAAATGGCACTATTCGAGCCCAAGCTCGCCATCTTAGACGAGACGGACTCGGGGCTGGACATCGACGCGCTGCGCACAGTGTCGGATGGGGTGAACGCCCTGCGCAGCCCGGAGCGATCCATCATCCTGGTCACGCACTACCAGCGGCTGTTGGACTATATCGAACCGGATTTCGTACACGTGTTGGCAGGCGGTCGCATCGTTCGATCGGGCGACAAGACGCTCGCCAGAGAGCTGGAACAGAAGGGCTATGGTTGGCTGACCGGCGAGGATGAAGCGGCATGAGTACCGAGCAGCATGCGGGCACTTCGCTTAACGCTGTCCTGCAGGCAGGGCAGCGTGCAATGACACCGCGACCCTCGAATATGGACTGGCTGACGCCGGTCCGCGAGCGCGGTGCCGCCTCGGTGGCCGAAATGCCGCTGCCGAGTCGCAAAGACGAAGCCTGGCGCTACACGTCGGTCGGTTTCCTGGAGCAGGCCGAATACCAGCCCCTGGTTGAGGGCCCGTTCGATGCCATCCAACTGTCGGATATCGACGACCTGCTGCTGCCGCAGAGTCAGGGCCTGCGGCTGGTGTTCGTGAACGGGTATCTGGCCACCGCGGTCAGCGATCTGGCCCACCAGCAGGATGGCATTCAGGTGCGTTCCCTTGCCGGAGGGTTAGGCGATGTCTCAGTCGATTTACGCCGACATCTCGACGCGATTGCAGAGCATCGGCACGTGTTCGCCGCGTTGAACAGCGCGCTGATGTCGGACGGGGCGCTGATCCATGTCGACAGAGACATCGTTTCCCGGGCGCCGATCGAGATACTCCATATCTCAGTCGGCATGGAGCAACCCGGGATCAGTCATCCGCGGCACCTGATTGTGCTCGAAAGCGGCGCCCGCGCCGAGATAACCGAACGTTACGCCTGTCTCGGTGATGCACGCTATTTCAACAACGCCCTTGTCGAAGTAGCCCTGGGCGCCGACAGCGAACTGCTGCACACGCGCCTGCAGGAAGAAAGTCCTCAGTCTCAACATCTGAGCGATCTGCAGGTGCGGCTAGCAGAGCGCAGCCGCTACCGGCTGGTGATGGCCGCCTTGGGCGGCGCCTGGTCGCGCAGCGACGTCCGCGTAAGCTTCGATGGCGAGGGGGCAGAGGCAGAGCTGGATGGCCTGATGCTAGCGCGCGACCAACAGCTCAACGATATCCATCTGGACGTTCAGCATAAGTCGGCCCACTGCACCAGCCGCGAGACCTTCAAAGGCATACTCGACGGCAAGGGTCGCGTGGTGTTCGACGGCCGGATCGTGGTCGCCGAAGATGCTCAAAAGACTGACGCCCAGCTGTCCAACGACAATCTGATGCTGTCGCGATCCTCGGAAGTGGATACCAAGCCGCAGCTGGAGATCTATGCGGATGACGTCAAGTGCAGCCACGGGACGACGGTCGGTGAACTCGACGCCAATATGATGTTCTACCTGAGGTCGCGTGGCATCCCCCATGCGCGGGCCAAACAGATGCTCTGCCAGGGCTTCGCCGAAGAGGTCATGGCACACATCGACAACGAACCGCTGCGCGCCTATGCCAACAAGCTGCTGACGGCGCGGCTAGCACAAACGACGGAGTGACGGTCTCGTGAGCATGAACGCAGGAGAAGCATCAGTGACAGACTACGCAGAAGACGAGCGACTCGAGCAGATCATCGCCGCATTGCGCACGGTCCACGATCCCGAGATACCCACCAATATCTATGATCTTGGCCTGATCTATGCCATCGATGCGGTCGGCGAGCGTGAGATTGGTATCAAGATGACACTGACTGCGCCGGGTTGCCCCGTCGCGGGGATCCTGCCTGGGATGGTGGAGAAGGCGGTGGAGACCGTGGAAGGCGTCGACCGATGTCACGTCGATCTGGTCTGGGATCCACCCTGGACGAAAGACAATATGAGCGACGAGGCGAAGCTGCAGCTGGGTTTGCTGTAAAACTCGCTCGCGATTTTCTAAGGAGCAACAAGACATGGCTATCGAATTGACCGAAGTGGCCGCGCAACACGTGGCAAGAGAGATTTCAAAGCGCGGCAAGGGCCAGGGACTGCGTGTCCGCACCAAGAAGAGCGGCTGCACCGGCTTCGCCTATGTGGTCGACTATGCCGATGAGATCGACCCACAGGACCATGTTTACGAGAGCTTTGGCGTGAAAGTCGTGGTTGACGACGAATCGCTGCTGCAGCTCGAGGGCATGGTAATCGACTTCGTGAAGACCAACCAACTCAATCAAGGCTTCGAATTTCGCAACCCGAATGTGAAGGACATGTGCGGTTGCGGCGAGTCCTTCAGCATCTGAGGCTGCCATGCTGACGACCCAAGAAGTAGCGGAGAACTTCGAGCTTCTCGATGATTGGGAGGCGCGGTATGCCTATATCGTCGAGCTCGGTGAGGCGCTGCCGCCACTGGACGATGCATACCGCACCGAGGACAATCGCGTGCATGGGTGCGTCAGCAAGGTCTGGGTGCGCGCGATCCCCGATCCTGATGATCCGGCGCGGCTGGGTTACGTCGGCGACTGTGACACCGCGATCATCAAAGGCGTCTTGGCGCTGCTGATCGAGCTGATGTCCGGGCACACTCCCGCAGAGATCGAGGCCTTGGATATTGACGGCCTGTTCGATGAGTTGAAACTCGGAGAGAACCTGAGCCCCAACCGGCACTTCGGCATCTATGCCGTTGTTGATCTGATGAAGAAGCAGGCTTCCGGCGAGCAGGCATCGGCGCAGGCTGCCCGCCGCTGAAGCGCTGCTCGGCGCCGTCCCTGACGGGCGGCATCGCCCTGCTGAAGCATTTATTGGCCGGCCACCCAGCGGCGCGACCGGACGTCCAGGAATCCATGCAAGAAGAAGTTAAGTTCTACTACGGTAAGGCCCTCAAGACCTCAGCGGACCTTCAAACCAATGCCTGTTGCACCGGCGACACCATGCCGGACCACGTTCGCGACGCGCTTGGCTTGCTGGCCCCCGAGGTAGTCGAACGTTACTTCGGCTGCGGTCTGGTAGTGCCGGCCGCGCTGGAAGGCCTGAGGGTGCTGGATCTCGGCTGCGGCGCAGGCCGCGATGCTTATCTGTTGTCCTACCTGGTGGGCGATCAGGGTTCTGTGGTCGGCGTCGATATGACCAAGGAGCAGCTAGACGTTGCACGGGCGCACGTCGACGAGCAAGCGCAGCGCTTCGGCTATGCGGCATCGAATGTGACCTTCATCGAGGGCGAACTGGAGCGGCTCGACCAACTCGGGCTGCCTGCGGAAGGCTTTGATCTGATCGTATCCAACTGCGTCATCAATCTCTGCCCCGACAAGGCGCGGGTACTGCGCCAGGCACATCGGCTGCTCAAGCCGGGTGGGGAGATGTACTTCGCCGACGTCTACGCCGACCGTCGCGTGCCGCCTGCAGTGGCCGAGCACCCCGTTCTCTACAGCGAGTGTCTGGGTGGCGCCCTTTACTGGAATGATCTCATCCGCCTTGCCAAAGACGCCGGATTCGCTGATCCGCGCCTGGTATCGGACAGCCAGATCAGCATCGATAACCCCGAGCTCGCGGCGCTGGCCGGCGATCTGCGGTTCTATTCGGCGACCTACCGTCTGTTCAGGCTCGAGCAGCTCGAACCCGCCTGTGAAGACTACGGCCAAGCAGTCATCTACCGCGGCAGTCTGGCCGAACAGCCGATGCGGTTTCTGCTGGACAAGCAGCATGCATTCGGCAAGGGTCGGGTGGTGCCGGTGTGCGGCAATACCTTCGATATGCTCTATGAGTCGCGTTTCCGGCGGCATTTCGAGTTCATCGGCGACAAGTCGACCCACTTCGGGATCTTCGCCGGCTGCGGATCCGTCATGCCGTTCGACGCCGGCGATCCAGCCGAGTCCGCTGCGGCCGGTTGTTGCTGACAGATCCAGTCAGTACGTAGAGCGCGATAGCACAGCGTCTCGCACCCCACGGCAGGGTGGATGGCGTGGATGCCCCCCAGTCACCGAACCAGACTGCCGTTTTTCGGTATATTCCGCACTCCCGCTTGATCGCAGCAATCGCCACGGAGCCAGTATGCGAAGAATCAGTGCCTCGGTCAGCCCGGAGGGCAGCCTGGAGGTCTTGTCTCAGCTCGAGGTCAAGACACTGCTGGATACCAGCGCACGGGGCCTGTACCGACTGTTTCGCAACTGTGCGCTGGCGGTCCTGAACAGCGGCA
>JAHEJD010000023.1:23432-36048 GCA_024639005.1 Chromatiaceae bacterium
AGCCCGGAGGGCAGCCTGGAGGTCTTGTCTCAGCTCGAGGTCAAGACACTGCTGGATACCAGCGCACGGGGCCTGTACCGACTGTTTCGCAACTGTGCGCTGGCGGTCCTGAACAGCGGCAGCCACACGGATGACGCCCGTGAGATCTTCGACAATTACCGTGATTTCGGTGTCAATCTCATGCAGCGCAATCAGGGCATCAAGCTGCGTCTGGAAAACGCCCCCGCATCGGCCTTCGTCGATGGCCGGATGATCCAGGGCATCCGCGAGCACCTGTTCGCGGTGCTGCGCGACATCATCTATACGCACAACGAGATCCTCGGAGACCCGACTTTCGATCTAGGCCGCAGCGACCATATCACCTCTGCGGTCTTTCACATCCTGCGCAATGCGCGCGTGCTGCGCCCCAACGTCGATCCCAGCATTGTTGTGTGCTGGGGCGGCCACTCGATCGGCCGTGAGGAATACGACTACACCAAGGAGGTTGGATATGAGCTCGGTCTGCGCGGCCTGGACGTCTGCACCGGTTGCGGTCCTGGTGCGATGAAGGGACCGATGAAGGGCGCCGCGATCGGTCATGCCAAGCAACGCATCAGCGATGGGCGCTACCTCGGCCTGACCGAGCCGGGGATCATTGCGTCCGAGCCGCCGAACCCCATCGTCAACGAGCTGGTGATCCTGCCGGATATCGAGAAACGCCTGGAGGCCTTTGTCCGTATCGGACACGGGGTGGTGCTCTTTCCTGGTGGGGCCGGTACCACCGAGGAGCTGCTCTATTTGCTCGGCGTCCTGATGCACCCGCTCAATGAGGGGCATCCGTTTCCGGTGATCCTTACCGGGCCCGGGGAGAGCGCCGGATACTTCGAGGCGGTAGACCGCTATGTGGGAAAAATCCTGGGCCCGGATGCACAGCGCCACTATCGTATCCTTATCGACGATCCCAGCGAGGTGGCGCGCTCGATGCGCGGGGCGATGGAGTCGGTAAAGGCTTTTCGGCATGCGGGCAGGGACGCCTTCTACTTCAATTGGCAGCTGCACATCGAGCGTGAATTTCAGGAGCCTTTTGAAGCGACCCACGGGGCGATGGCGGGCCTGTCGTTGAAACGAGATCAACCACCTCACCAGCTCGCTGCGAATCTGCGGCGGGTATTCTCGGGAATCGTTGCCGGAAACGTAAAAGAGGAGGGTATCCGCGCGGTGGAGGCGCAGGGTCCGTTCGAGATTCATGCAGAGCCGGAGACGGCGGCCGCTACCGATGACCTGCTGCAGCGCTTCGTGGCGCAGCGGCGCATGAAACTGCAGGGCGAATACACCCCCTGTTACACCCTCGTCGGCTGATCGGGCAATGTTGATCTGGGACAATACCCGCCCTTGAAAACCGGGCGGCGCGTACCTATGTAATGGGCAGGAAGGTGGGGCGAAAGACCCGCCGTGGGCGTCTCGAGGACGCGGCCAACAGAGGAGAAAACCGTCATGAGCCTGACAAGATACGAACCCTGGAGCCTGCTCGATCAGATGCGCCGGGAGATGGAACGCACCATGGATACGCCAACCGCCGAAGGCAGCAGTGTCGCGACCAGCGACTGGGTGCCTGCGGTCGATATCAAGGAAGACAAGGAGGCCTTTTTGATCGTCGCCGACATCCCGGGCGTCGATCCGAAGGATATCGAGGTCCACATGGAGAATGGAGTACTGTCGATCAAGGGCGAGAAGGAGTCCGAGAAAAAGGAGGAGCGCGAGGGCTACAAACGCGTGGAACGCAGCTACGGCAGCTTCTATCGGCGCTTCAGCCTGCCCGACACCGCGGATCCGGAGAAGATCTCCGCCAACAGCAACCACGGTGTGCTGGAGGTACGGATCGCAAAGCAGGAAAAGGTCCAGCCACGCAAGATCTCGGTGAACAGCTGATCATCCTAGGTACCGGCGCCGCCCCATGTGGCGCCGGTGCGCATTGGCGTGGGCGTTATCAAGCCTCCGGGCACTGATTCATGGACTACAAAGACTATTACGCAGCAATGGGCGTGGCGCGTGACGCCACCCAGGACGACATCAAGCGCGCCTATCGTAAACTCGCCCGAAAGTACCATCCGGATGTCAGCAAAGAGCGGGATGCCGAGCGTCGTTTCAAAGAGCTGGGCGAGGCCTATGAGGTCCTCAAGGACCCGGAAAAGCGCGCTGCTTACGACCAGCTCGGGAAAGACTGGCGCGCAGGTCAGGAGTTTCGGCCCCCGCCCGGTTGGGATGCCGGCTTCGAGTTCTCGGGTGGCGGCTACACCGATGCCGACCACGGTGGTTTCTCCGATTTCTTCGAAACCCTTTTTGGACGCGGGGGGCACTTTCGCGCGGGCGGACCTTTCCGGGCCAGCTACGGTGCGGCGCGCGGCGAGGATCATCACTCGCGTATCGAGGTCGGTCTGGAGGATGCCTTTCGCGGGGCAACGCTGGGACTGCAGCTGCGTATACCCGAATACGATGCCCAGGGGCGGCTTTCCAGCAAGTTGCGCAATCTGCAGGTGAAAATCCCGCGCGGCGTCACCTCCGGCAAGCGCATTCGGCTGGCCGGCCAGGGGGGCGTCGGGATCAGCGGGGGATCGCCCGGCGACCTGTTCCTGGAGGTGCATATCAAGCCGCACACGCTCTATCAGGTCGACGGCAAGGATGTACTCTTGCCATTACCCATCACGCCCTGGGAGGCCGCGCTGGGCGGCAAGGTCAAGGTGCCGACCCTGGCGGGACAGGTGGATCTGGCCATCTCGCCGGGCGCGCGCAGCGGGCAGAAGCTGCGCCTGAAGGGGCGCGGCCTGCCGGTCCCGGGAGAAAATCCGGGTGACCAGTATGCGGTGTTACAGATCGTGACGCCGCCGGCCGACAGCGCGGCCAAGAAGGGCCTGTACGAAAAAATGGCGCGCGAGTTACCCTTCAACCCACGGGCACATCTGGGAGGTTGACGTGGCCGTTGAGAAACCAGGCGAACAGCCCGAGTTCGAATACCGACTGTCGCTCGCAGAGATCTCGCGCTGCTGCGGTGTGACCGCCGAGCGTATCCTCATCATGGTGAGCGAGGGTATCCTGACGCCGTCCGGCACGACGCAGCGCGAGTGGCGTTTTGCCTCCAGCGATCTGGCACGGGCGCGTAGCGCCTTGCGTCTTGAGCAGGATCTGGGGATCAACCCCGCCGGTGCGGCACTTGCCATCGATCTCATCGATGAAATGCAGCAGCTTCGCCATCGGGTGCATCTGCTCGAGGCGCTGTTTTTAAACGACAGGCATGCATAGCAAGGGAGAGAGACCATGAGCACATTGGAACAACTACGCCGCAGTCTAGGCAGGACCTGGGACAGCCTCGCAGAGGGTTGGCACAGCCTCCGCGAGCGGGCGGATCAAGCGCTGACGCGCTTTCGCCCGCTGAGCAAGTCGGCCGACATCGATACCTGGGAGGACCAGGTGGTGCGTCACTCGGCCGACTGGGGACTGTTGGCGACGGAGGTGCAGGAGGATGATGCGAATGTTGTCGTGCGCATCGAGGTCCCCGGCATGGACAGTAATGAATTTGACATCGATGTGATAGAGAATTACCTGGTCGTACGAGGTGAAAAGCGTGTGCAAAAGGAGCACCGCGAGGGACGCTATCACGTGATGGAATGCGCCTATGGGGCATTCGAGCGCGCCGTCGCGCTGCCGGCCGATGTCGACGGTGACCGTGCCAGTGCGAGCTACCGGCGCGGGGTATTGAGTGTCTCCCTGCCGAAACACCCACACGCGCGCAGCCGACGCATCCCGATCAATGCAAACTGATCGCGTACGAACGAGACTTCCACCTCAACCCACAGGATCACTGCGATGACGTCGTCGGTCGGAATCAACGGCTTTGGCCGCATGGGTCGCCTCGGCCTGCGGGCGGCCTGGGGTCGTGAGGACTTCAGGGTCACCCGGGTAAACGAGATCGCGACCGATGCCGCCGGGTCGGCCCATCTGCTCAAATTTGACTCGGTGCACGGGGTCTGGCCGGTCGATTGCTCGGGCGAGGGTGAGGCCATGCGGGTGGCGGGTGAACAGATCGCCTACACGGCGAATAGCACCATCGCCGACACCGACTGGTCCGACTGTGACATCGTCATCGAGGCAACCGGGAGGCACCACAAGACGCCGCAGAGCCTG
Organism: Chromatiaceae bacterium; assembly: GCA_024639005.1. Taxonomy (GTDB): domain Bacteria; phylum Pseudomonadota; class Gammaproteobacteria; order Chromatiales; family Chromatiaceae; genus Thiosocius. Next base: position 27,591 of record JAHEJD010000023.1, read on the forward strand.
CAGGCGTACTTCGATCAGGGCGTGCAGAAGGTCGTGGTCGCGGCGCCGACCGAGGGTGCCTTGAACATCGTCTACGGTATCAATCACCAACTGTACGACTCACAGCGCCATCACCTGGTCACGGCAGCCTCCTGTACCACGAACTGCCTGGCGCCGGTGGTCCAGGTGATGCACGAAAAGATCGGGATCGTGCACGGCTGTATGACGACCATCCACGACATCACCAACACCCAGACCATTGTCGACAGGGGGCACAAGGATCTGCGCCGCGCGCGCGCCTGCGGTCAATCGCTGGTCCCGACCACGACGGGTTCAGCCAGGGCCATCACCAAGATATTCCCGTCGCTGGAAGGGAAGCTGAACGGCCATGCGGTGCGTGTGCCCCTGCTGAACGCCTCCCTGACCGACTTCGTATTCGAGGCCGCAAGACCGGTGACTGTCGAAGAGGTCAATGACTATTTTCGCCAGGCCGCTGCAGGCGAGCTGCAGGGCATACTTGGTTATGAAGAGCGGCCGCTGGTCTCGGTCGACTATGTGAACGATCCGCGCTCATCCATTGTCGATGGGCCATCTACCATGGTCGTCGACGGCACCCAGGTGAAGATTTATGCCTGGTATGACAACGAGTGGGGCTATGTGAACCGGATGATAGATGTCGTGGCCATGGTCGCGCGCGGTCTGTGATCTTGCAGTCTAATCTGGCGGCGAGCTCACAACTGGGCTGGGATTGTCGTCGTCGGGGTATCTTCCGCGCGTTGCCGGCGGATCCAGTTGGATAGCGGCCTGCGCAACTATCTGGTCGTCACCGGTGGCTACTGGGCCTTCACTGTCACCGACGGTGCGATCCGGATGCTGGTGGTGCTGTATTTCCACCAGCTCGGCTATTCGCCGTTCGAAGTGGCGATGTTGTTCCTGTTCTACGAGTTCTTCGGAATAGTCACCAATCTGGTCGGCGGCTGGCTCGGCGCGCGTATCGGTCTCAATCTCACGATGCATATCGGTATGGCGCTACAGGTCGTCGCGCTGCTGCTGCTCACGGTGCCGGATGCCTGGCTGTCGGTGGCCTACGTGATGGCCGCCCAGGCCCTTTCCGGTATCGCCAAGGATCTCAACAAGATGTCGGCCAAGGCCAGCGTCAAGACACTTGCGGGCGGGGGTGGCGAGTCGACCTTGTTCCGCTATGTTGCGGTGTTGACGGGATCGAAGAACGCATTGAAGGGCGTCGGCTTTTTTGTCGGCGCCGGTCTGCTCGACGTGGTCGGGTTCCGCGCCGCGTTGGCCATACTGGCCGGCTTGTTGTTCGTGGTCTTGCTGGTCACCATGGCGCTGCTGCCGCGTGGCGTCGGCAAAATGAAATCCAAGCCGAAGTTCACCCAGGTCTTCTCTAAGCGCAGCGAGATCAACTGGCTGTCGGCTGCGCGCTTCTTTCTGTTCGGTTCGCGCGATGTCTGGTTCGTCGTCGGTCTGCCCGTGTTTCTGTACTCGGTCCTCGGCTGGTCGTTCACCGAGGTCGGCGCCTTTTTCGCGTTGTGGGTGATGGGTTATGGGATGGTACAGGCCGCCGCACCGCGGCTGATCCGCCGCAAGGGTCGCGGCAGGGGGCCCGGCGGTGCTACCGCACAGCGCTGGGCGGTCGTGCTCGGTGTTCTGCCGGTTGCGATCGCTCTCGCGCTGGCGCAGGGGTGGAATCCCGGGGCCGTGCTGATCATCGGTCTGGTGTTGTTCGGGGGGGTGTTCGCGATCAATTCCGCGCTGCACAGTTATCTGATACTGGCCTACTCGGATTTCGACAAGGTCGCGATGAATGTGGGTTTCTACTACATGGCCAATGCCGGTGGCAGATTGGCCGGTACCGTGCTCTCTGGCTGGGTGTATCAGACCCACGGCCTCGAGGGCTGCCTGTGGTGGTCAGCGGCGTTTGTCTTCGCAGCCGCCCTGTTGTCACTGAAGCTGCCGGATGTCCCCGCGGCGACACCAGCCGCGGCCGACCCGCACCGGGCCTAATCCCCTGACGCGGCGGGCTTCGTTTCGGCGTAGACTGCGGGGTTGCCCGACTCACCAGGACAAGGCACTCTCAGCTGCGATGTTCAAGACTCGCCATGCCGCCAACGAACTGCGTGCAGAAGGACAGCCCGCGGTCTGCCAGGACCTGTACGGGATCCGTCATGGTGGGGCGCATTGAGCGCACAGACCGATCCGACCCTGCGCCGGCTGCGCTGGATATTCTGGGGGCTGGTCCTGCTACTCGTGCTGTGGCAATTTCTGCCATGGATCGAGCGCTACCTGATCGGCATGACGGCAGAACCCCGAGCGGTAACGGCGCGCGGGGATCTGGCCGGCGACGAGATCGCCACCATCGAGCTGTTCGAGCGGGCGAGTCCGACGGTCGTCTTCATTAGTACCCGCCAGCGCGTGGTAAACGTCTGGACACGCAATGTGCTGAGTGTGCCGCGGGGCAACGGCTCTGGCCTGGTCTGGGACGATCTGGGCCATGTGGTGACCAATAACCATGTGGTTGATGGCGCATCGGAGGCAACGGTCCGTCTCAACGATGGTCGCAGCTATCGCGCCGTGCTGATCGGCAGCAGCCCATCGCACGACCTCGCGGTGCTGCGCATCAATGTGCCCTTCGATCGGCCGCCAGCGGTGCCAATCGGCACCAGCAGCGACCTGCGGGTGGGTCAGAAGGTATTCGCCATCGGTAACCCGTTCGGCCTGGACTACACCCTGACCAGCGGGTTGGTATCGGCCCTGGACAGATCGCTGGAGGACGAAGACGGCACGACCATCGAGCACCTGATCCAGACCGACGCTGCGATAAACCCCGGTAACTCCGGCGGCCCGCTGCTCGACAGTGCCGGCCGCCTGATTGGCATCAATACCGCAATCTACAGCCCTTCCGGTGCCTACGCCGGGATCGGGTTCGCGGTGCCGGTCGATACCGTCAATCGTGTGGTGCCGCAGTTGATCGCTCAGGGAAGGTACAATCGACCCAGCCTGGGCGTCTCGATAGACGCCGACATCAATCGGGTAATCACGGAGCGGCTCGGCGTCACCGGTGTTGTGGTATTGCAGGTCCAGTCCGGCTCGGCGGCCGAGGCCGCGGGTCTGCGCAGCACCCGCGTCGACGCCGATGGTGAGGTCATCCCGGGTGATGTCATCCTGGCAGTGGCCGGCATACCGGTCGACAGTATCCCGGGCCTGTTGTCGGCGCTCGACGAGCAGCACATCGGCGATGAGATCGCTCTTCGCATATGGCGTGACGGTCGAGAGATCGAGGTCTCGGTGGTGCTGCAGGCATCAGGTTAAAGTACCGTATCGAGCAAGCCCTGCAGCTTTTCGAAATGGCTGCCTTTCCAGTAGATCCGCCCGCAGCCGCGGCAGCGCCAGAAGTCGTAAAAGGCGTCGCGGGTGATGGGTTCCAGCCGGTCCAGAATCGCCGCCTTGCGCACCGGATCGAGCAGGCCGTTGCACTCCATGCATCGCGTAAAAGGGTGCACACTGCCGGCCAGATCGCAGCGCGCTATGACGTAACGCAGCTGCGCAACGGAGTCATCCTGACGGATATGGCAACCGTGGGTCACCGCGCGTCGCATCAGCAGATCCCGGTCGCGAGTCAGGACGATGCGTCGCTGCGCGACGGCCTGTCTGACCAGGTCGGCATCGTCGATATCACTGACAAACAGGGTGTCGAACCCGAGCAGGCGCAGGTAGTGCGCGAGGCGGCCGAGCTGGGCATCGGCGAAAAAGCGCGTCTCACGCAGTGGGAAGTTGCGCAGGCGCAACAGTGGCCCCACGTCCATTGCCTCCCATACCGGGTAAACACTGATGCGATCACCGTCGTTGACGGTGGCCTCCAGGTCGACCGACACCCCGTTTATCAGCAGGATCTCGATCTCGGTGTGCGGGACCCCCAGTGTCTCGACCAGATGGCGCACCGGGCAGGGGGGGCGGAATTCGAGCGTGATGTCCCGCTGGCGCCGCGCGGCGGGCAGATAGTCATTCAGCTCCGCGTAGAAACGCAGGGTCGCGTGCGCCATGGTTTGCCTGCATGGGTAGGGATCGGCCGAGACTGCGAGATTTGCTGCAGGCGCCGATGATAGCGCAGGGCGGCTTGACTCGCCGCGCGGGTGGCTCGAGACTCGACCGCAGGGCCGGGCATATCTGCAGGCTGGCCGGTGATCAGGCGCAACGGGCATGCGATCCCGCGGCGGTATCGATGGCGGCGCGCCCGGCAGGGATCTCTTGAATATGCAAGAAGGCGAAATCGACCACGATAATGGGCAGCACCATGCATGGCCGGGCCGTCTGCAGTCCCGGGCCTTCGCGGCGGTTGGCCCGCGACAGTGCGCGCATGTGTGAATTGTTCGCCATGTCGAGCCGCATGCCGACCGCGGTGGATTTCTCCCTCGAACGGCTGACGCGCCGCGGTGGCGCCGAGGGTCCGCACAGAGACGGCTGGGGCGTCGCCTTCTACACCGGGCGCGACGCCTTGCTGCTGCGCGAACCCGGCGCCGCGAGCGAAAGCAGCCTGGTACGGCATATAGAAAGACACGGACCGCCAAGTGAGCTGGTCATATCGCATATCCGGCTGGCGTCGTTTGGTGTAGCGGCGCTGCGTAACACCCAGCCCTTCGGGCGTGAATTGGGCGGGCACGCCCATGTCTTTGCGCACAACGGCGATCTGCCGGCGATCGCCGACAACGCCGGCTTCGCGCTGGGTCGTTTCCTGCCAATCGGTGAGACCGATTCCGAGCATGCGTTCTGCCATCTGCTGACGCGGCTGACGGCGCTTTGGGATGCGGCGAGTGGCGATATCCCGACGTTGGATACGCGCATGCAGGTGATTGCAGGCTTTGCCGCCGACTTGCGCGCGCTGGGCTCAGCCAACTTCCTCTATACGGATAGCGACACGCTTTTCGTGCATGCGCATCGGCGCACACTACCCGACAGTGATCAGGTGCTGCCAGGCCTGTTTGTGCTCGAGCGCAGCTGTGCAGAAGAGGTACCGGATCTCTCGGGATCCGGGGTGAGGCTGGAGACTGTGCAGCAGGCCTTGACGCTGATCGCCAGCGTGCCGCTTACTGACGAATCCTGGCAGGTGCTTGCGCCTGGCGAGCTCCTCGCGGTGCGCGCCGGCAGCATTATCGAAAGGCGTTGATCGTCGCACCGAATCACCTGACTTGCGTCGCTCAGGTGCCCTCGCGCCACGAGGCGAGATAGCCCTCCTGCTCGTCGGTCAGTGTGTCGATGGTCAAACCCAGGGCGGCGAGCTTGAGTTGTGCGACCTCCTGATCGATGGACCGAGGTACTTGGTGTACCGCGGTGTCCAATCGATTCTGGGCCAGATAGGCCACACACAGGGCCTGGTTGGCGAAGCTCATATCCATCACTGCCGCCGGATGGCCTTCGGCCGCTGCCAGATTCACCAGGCGACCCTCGGCCAGCAGGCGGATGCGACGCCCGTCGGGGAGTCGATACTCATCGACATGCGGGCGTGGCCGCCGGCGCTCGCTGGCCATCGACTGCAGCGCTGGGATATTGATCTCTACGTTGAAGTGCCCCGAGTTGCCGATCACGCAGCCGTCTTTCATCACTGCGAGATGGCGCTGGTCGATGACATGTTTGTCGCCGGTGGCGGTAATGATGAAATCGGACAGCCTGGCGGCCTCCTCCAGGGGCATGACGCGATGGCCATCCATGGTCGCCTCCAGTGCGCGGACCGGGTCTACTTCGCAGACGATGACATGCGCGCCATGGCCATGCGCCCGGGTCGCGATGCCGCGGCCGCACCAGCCATAGCCGACGACGGTGAAGTTGCGACCGGCGAGCAGGATATTGGTCGCGCGCAAGATACCGTCGAGGGTGCTCTGGCCGGTGCCATAGCGGTTGTCGAACAGGTGCTTGGTGTCGGCATCATTGACCGCGATGATCGGAAACTTCAGGGCGCCCTCATGCGCCATCGCGCGCAGCCGGATCACGCCGGTGGTGGTCTCCTCGGTACCGCCGATTACGCTGTCCAGGGCCTCACCGCCACGCTTGTGCAGCTCACTCACCAGGTCTGCGCCGTCGTCCAGCGTGATGCGCGGGCGATGCGAGAGGGCGGCGACGATGTGGCGGTAATAGCGGTCGTTGTCCTCGCCGCACACCGCGAATGCCGGTATATCGTGATCACGCACCAGGGATGCCGCGACGTCGTCCTGCGTGCTCAGCGGATTGCTGGCGCAAAGCAGGAGATCCGCGCCGCCGGCCTTGAGCACCCTCGCCAGATTTGCGGTCTCGGTGGTAATGTGCAGGCATCCACTGACCCGCAGACCTTGCAGCGGGCGCTGTGCGGTGAAACGCTCATGCAGGTGCCGCAGCACCGGCATCTCCGCCCATGCCCAGTCGATGCGCCGGCGACCGGCATCGGCCAAGGCGATGTCCTTGATGTCGTAATCCATGGGCGTGATCCTCGACGGCTGCAGGCATCTCAGGGGGTCCGGGAATCGACCTTTTAGCATGTTCCCAGCGGCGCGTGTAGCGACCGATGCCGCAGCGCCACTATAGTTACCGATAGGGGGCTACCTTTCACAGTAGGCGCCAGGCGTTATGCAAGATCTCAAACGCATGCTGCAGGATATCCACGCCGAAGTGGCTCTCACGCGGCGTTATATCAAACGCGACAAGCTGGACGACGCCGTGCTGGCGGCGATGCGCAAGGTCCCGCGGCATGCGTTCGTCGATGCGGAAATGCGTCGCTATGCTTATGACAATGGACCCTTGCCTATCGGACATGGCCAGACGATCTCGCAGCCCTATATCGTTGCCCTGATGACCGATTTGGCGAGGCCGACCCGAGAATCCCGGGTGCTCGAGGTGGGTACGGGTTGCGGCTACCAGACCGCAGTCCTGGCGGAGCTGGCGGCAGAGGTGTATTCAATCGAGATCGTTCCACCACTGGCCGAGCTCGCGGCCGAGCGGCTGCGCAGGCTGGGTTACCAAAACGTCCATCTGCGGACCGGCGACGGCTATCACGGCTGGCCCGAACACGCGCCGTTCGATGCCATCCTGGTGACCGCCGCGGCCCCGACGGTGCCGCCGCCGTTGATCGAACAGCTCGCAGCCGGCGGACGGCTCGTCATCCCGGTCGGTGAGCCGGCGTTCGGGCAGGAACTCCGGCTGCTGGAAGAAGGGACAGATGGCGAACTCGAGACCCACGACATCCTGCCGGTTGCATTCGTACCGCTGACCGGGGGCCATTGATTGGAACGGACCACGCCAACGTACCCGAAATACCGCCACCCGTCAGCAGATGTCGGGGCGTGCGGGCCTACCATGTAAGGCTTGAGTCCATGCCGGGTGCACCCTTCGAGACAGACATCGCCGAATTGATCTGGGACGGTCGCTACCGCTACCGCGTGGATGGTGTGGTCCATGATCGCGATCCGCAGGACACTTGGCGTCGTGTAGCGCAGGCGCTGGCCGGCCAGGAGCGACAGGAACGCCCCGAATGGGAGCGGCGTTTTTTCTCCCTATTGCAGGATTTTCGCTTCCTGCCGGGTGGGCGCATCCTGGCCGGGGCGGGCACCGAGTTCGATGTCACGCTATTCAACTGCTTCGTGATGGGCACCATTGAGGATTCCATGGCCGGCATCTTCGAGGCGCTGAAGGAGGGTGCGCTGACCATGCAGCTCGGCGGCGGCGTCGGGTATGACTTCTCCACGCTGCGACCCGCCGGCACCCCCGCCTGGCGCGTCGGCGGTGTCGCCTCCGGTCCGGTGTCGTTTATGCGGGTCTGGGACAGCATGTGCGAGACGCTGTTGTCGACCGCGTCGCGTCGCGGCGCCATGATGGCCACGCTGCGCTGCGATCACCCCGATATTGAGACCTTCATCGTCGCCAAGCAGCGCGCGGGTCAACTGCGCAACTTCAATCTCTCGGTGCTGGTCAGCGACGCCTTCATGCAGGCGGTGGAGGACGATGTCGCGTGGCCGCTGGTCTTTCCGGCCGAAGGCCTGGGTGGTGGTGAGCATCGTGCCGGACGTCGTGAGGTGCTGCGCCGCTGGTCGGGCCATGCCGAGGCTGTGCCCTGTCTGGTGCTGCGCGAGGTGCCGGCAAGGGCGTTGTGGGAGCGCATCATGCGCGCGACCTATGACTTCGCCGAACCCGGTGTACTGTTCGTTGATCGCATCAATCAGCAGAACAACCTCGGCTACCGCGAGCACATCAGCGCGACCAATCCCTGCGGCGAGATCCCGCTGCCACCCTACGGGGCCTGCAACCTGGGGTCGATCAATCTCACCCGCTTCGTGCGGGAGCCCTTCACCGCAGCGGCCGTTCTCGATCTGGACGGCATCGCGCAGGCCGCGGCGACCGCCGTCAGGCTGCTCGACAACGTTATTGATCTGTCACGTTTCCCGCTGGCGGCGCAGGCGCAGCAGGCGCGGGGCAGCCGACGTATCGGGCTCGGCCTCAC
>JAHEJD010000081.1 GCA_024639005.1 Chromatiaceae bacterium
GCAATACGTCATGGAACTTGCCACTCGCGGTGAATTCGGGCGGTGCCTGGCTTTCCCTGACCACGACATCCTCCAGGCCGTTATCGCGAAACACTCGTTTTACCGATGCGATGACTTCTTCAAAGACAACCCCTGCCACCGCCTCGTCGGCCGGTTCCATTCGCACCTCGTAATCTCTCTCGCTGGTCTGGACCAGCTGGATGCGCCGGGCATGCTCGTGCTCCAGATCGAAGACGAGCGGCGACAGGGTCACCTCGCCCACTCGAACGAGCGTCGCCTCGCGGCCTTCCACCTGAAAACTGCGGAATGGCGACCCACAGGGACAGGGGTCCGTGTAGAAACGAAGGCAGTCGCCCAGGTCGTAACGGATGAAGGGTTGAACGACGTTGGCGAGCACCGTCAGCAGCACGGTCGCCGACAGTGTGCCGTCGGGAACGGGCCGCATCGCTTCGTCGACCGCTTCGAGGATGACCCAGTCTTCGTTCACATGGTGCCGCTCGTGGCTGCACTTGATCGACGGCACCAGGCACTCGGTACAGCCATAGGCGTCGATGACATCATGCTTCAGCGAGGGAAACGCCTGGCGAACCCGCGCGCGCAGATCATCCGTGAGCGTCTCGCCTCCCGTTCTGACAATCATCGGCTCGATCCGCAGCCGCCCGGCTTCCTGTTCTTTGGCGAGAATGGCCAGAGTGCTTGGGTAAGTCAGGATCGAGGCGATGTTCGGGATCGCGTTGAGTTGTTCCACGATCCGCCCGATCGGCTGCTCGGCCTCGATAAACGTCGATTGTCCTACCAGCCTCGGCGCCAGATGGCTCATCAATTTGTTGAGCCCGGCGCCGGCAAAGTGACCGTTGCCGCCGGTGATGGTCACGCTCACGCCGGCCTTGCGGACTTCCCGGATCAGCTTCCTCTGGGATCGATCGAAACGCGCCAGCGAGATCCCGTAGTAATACTCCAGGAGCGATGATGGCGATACGATTACCGCTGGTTCCCCTGATGTCCCGGAGGTGCGGAATATGGCGACATCGTCGATGGGCACGCCAAGCATGTCGATGTCCCGGAGATGTTCGCGGACTCGTTCGAGGGGAAGAGAGCGAATCGTCAGCCAGTCGTCGAATTCCCGCATGAGATCGGGCTTGCGGGTCACTGGCAGATCGCACAGTTCGACCTCGCCCGATGGTCCCAGATCTGCGTAACGTTTCTGAAATAAGGGCGAGTCGCGCCGCGCCCTCTCCACAAGTCGCCGCAGGTTGCGAAGCTGCTTTGCCTCGATTCGCTTGCGTCCACCCCAGGCTGTCCAGAGCCCGCCGGCGAGGTATCCCAGCGTTCTAAGAAGGCTGAATCGCATAGGACTTCGACGGCCCTGGCGCTACGTCGATAACGACAATACCGGTTTTCCGCTGCGTTTCTACGTAGCGATAAGCGTCAGCGATATCTTCTAGAGAATACGTTCTGTCGACAACCGCCCGGAGCTCGTTTGCTTCAATAAGGTCGCGAAGAAACTCGACCAGCGCTCGATTGGCACGTGGGGTCGGAAATACGACCCGTCCGCTTCGTGTAATCGACGACCAAAGCGCCAAAACGATATTCTGCCACCAGGGGCCGAGATCGGTTGCGGCGAATACGCCTGTTGGTTTCAGGAGCGGTCGGCACGCGAAATACGACGTCTTGCCGACAGCATCCAGGACGAAATCGTATAAGGCTCCGCTCTGTGTAAAGTCTGTGGCCGTGTAATCGATGACGTCGTCGGCGCCTAGATCCGCTGCAAGGTCGAGATAGGGCGTCGCGACGACGGCCGTCACCGCTGCGCCATAAAACTTAGCGAGCTGAACAGCGGCCGTTCCGATCGCACCGGATGCACCATAGATCAGAATGCTGTGACCGGGCTGGAGGCCGAACTTCTTAAGGTACATGTTCGCGTACCAGGCGCCTTCACAAAGAACGACTTCGTCGAAGCGCCTTCCCTCCGGCATCCTGGCTATGGGACCGTCTTCCGGGAGGCAAACGAGTTCCGCATGCGCACCGTATCCGCCGGGTGTCAGTCCGAATACGCGGTCGCCGGGTGTGAATCTAGTAACGCTCAGGCCCACCGACTCAACAGTTCCCGCGAAATCGAGGCCAAGAACCTTGCGTTTAGGTCTTAGCAGGCCGGTAACCGGCCTGACGAAGAACGGATGTGCCCGAAGCGCACACGTATCCGTTCTGCCAACCGTCGTCGCGTAGACCTTGACTTGGATTTCATCGTCCGCCGGCTGTGGCGTTGGGATGTCACGAACGGCCAGCGAATCCGGCGATCCGTATCGTTCGTTGACCGATGCTCTCATCGCCTAGCTACTCGTCACCGCGATTACGATCTTTCCCTTGTGACTTCCTTCCCCGAAATAGCGTAGCGCGTCCGGTACCTCGCTCAGTTGAAAGGTTCGATCGATGACAGGAACGAGCTTGCCGGTCTGCAGGAGTCCCCGCAGTTCTGCTAGGCCATGGTTCGGTCCCTCTGCTACCAAACACAGCTTTCGCGTCTCTCGCGTAAACTTTGCAAAAAAGTTCAGGAGCCAGAGTTCGTAGACTCTCGGTATGCTTCCGCCGATCATGGCATAGGTGCCCCGGGGCTTCAGCGCACGCTTGTTGTCCTTCATCGGCCGAAGATTCTGACAGTCGATGATCAAGTCGTATCGCGCTTCGGTTTTCGTGAAGTCGTCTTTGGTGTAGTCAATAACGTGATCTGCTCCGGTTGAGCGAACAACGTCCAGCTTATGTGGCGCATCCACGCCTGTGACGTTAGCGCCTGCGAGCTTGGCAAGTTGAATCGCGAATGTGCCTACACCACCACCAGCGCCGTTGATCAATACCTTTTGTCCCGGTGTCAGTGACCCGGCTTTGCGAAGCCCTTGCAGGGCCAAAACGCCGGCTTGCGGTACGGCAGCGGCTTCGAGAAATGTCGAGCTGGCGGGTATCGTCTCGAGCGATGTTTGGTCGATGCAGGCGAATTCCGCGAAGCCGCCCCAGTTATTCCAGAGATCGCCAAACACCCTGTCTCCCGGCTGAAAGCGGTGAGCCAACCGGCCGACTTGTTCTACCGTACCGGCAACATCGGCACCGAGTATTCGCTTCGTTGGTCTTGGCTTGAACAGACCATACAAGAGCCGATTGATCAGGGGCTTACCGTTCAGGAACTCCCAGTCCCATGAGTTGATTGACGAGGCGTGAACTCGAATCAGGACTTGATGGTCCTTCGGTTCGGGTTTCGAGACTTCTTCGAGCCTGAGATCGACCGGCGGCCCATATCGCGTGAATACGATCGCTTTCATCCGCGCCTTTCTCGATCGGGACTCATTCCTAGATTGAGGCTTCTACACTGCTGCCACAGGCCCCATGCGCCCCATATCGCTATGACGGGCAATACGAGCCAGTAGTCGGATTCGTTCGATAGCAGCCAACCTTGCGCTTCTCGTGCAGCGACGATCGCGGCAAGGCAAATAATGGGCCAATAGACTGTGATCCCCAAAGCAGCGGCGAGAGCCACATCAGTCCAGGCACGGCCGAACCACTGGCCTATCAAGCCGATCGCCAATAATGGGATGTAGACGACAAGGTCGCCAAACGCAAATCCGTACCAGAAAGCGACTCCTACCTCAGTAATGACGTCGGCAGATTCTTGCGTCCCCATTGCTACGCCGAGCCGGTAGTCGAGTGCCGAAACTCCCTGGGCAACTAGAAGATAAGCAAGAAGCAGCCACCCTGGCCCTTGCATGATCCAGAAGGTCGCTTTGTGGTGAGGCATTTTCAACTCCCTCTAGAACAGACGGTTGCCCGTATCCCCACGAGCGCGCGGCTCTTCGTGAGCCGGCGTACGTCACCGGATATGCTTGAATACGCTCGGATCAATACTCCCGGCACAAAGGACTCCACCCCACATCGCACCCGGTATACCCGGCGAGGCGACATCTTGACCAGATAGATACAGTCCCTTGATCGGTGTCTTCATGCGAAGAGCGTCCGATAGCATTCGGTCGGGTGTTAACTCGAGGCCGTAGAAGGCGCCTTTCCTGTGCCCGGTGATCGCTACTGTCGAGAGCGGCGTGGCAAGCTCCCGAAAAACGACGTGCTTCACCAATCGGGGGAAATAGGCTTCGAACTGCTCGAATATGCGAGCTTCAACGTCTTGCTTGAACCTCGAATAGCTCTCGCCACGCTTTCCGGATGGCTGATCCGCCCAGCGCGCCACAACCGCCCAATCCGTCCAGACGAGTATCTCCCCGGAGTGCTGTTGCTTCGAGCCCGGGTCATGCTTCGGATCTTTTAGGGATGCGAAGGAAACGAACATTCCAGGAGGCTTGCCGTCGGGCGCGTCCTGCCAGACGGCATCCGTTTCTCCATCGGGATAAATCCAGTGATTCGCTTTTGTCGCGCCGGCGGCTTCGATATCCCCCTCAAAACCGAGATACATCGAAAAGTGACAGATGCTTGGCGCAAAAGAACGGATCTCTGCAACCCAATCGTCCTCGCCACACCCTTCAGGCAGCAGTTGATCGACGGTCTCGCGCGCTCCGATGTTGGAGATAACGACGTCAGAGTGGATATCTTCGCCGGCTGCGGTGCGCACACCGACGACGCGATCATCATCGACGAGAAGTGTTTCCACTCTTACGCCAGCCCGCGCTTCCCCACCGGCTTCCGTGATGACGGGCAGTATGTGCTCCGCGATAACCGACGAGCCACCGACCGGATACCAGCCCCCTCTTTCGAGATAGGAATAGGCCACCAGGGCGTGAACGGCGAAGCTCGCCTTGCTGGGTCGCCCGCCATGGTCACCCCATTGTGCAAAGAACACGGCCGACAGCCCGGGGTTGTCGGTGATTTCGGCCGCCACTTCAGCTGTTGTCCGTCCGCACCAACGCTGGAGATCGCCTCTCTTCCACCACTCGATGAACGCGCCGATGGGCTGTGGCATTCCCCGTGTCTGAAGGACGGCCATCGCAGCTTCTCTACCTTTGTGGACGGCCTCAAACCAAGCGTCGATGGCCTTGCTCTCGTCCGGGAAACGCTCCTTCAGGTCGAGCACCTGCGCCTCGCATGGCCGTGAGAGCAGCAACGGATCGGCGCTGCCTATGTGCAGTACGTCATAGATCGTTCCCATTGGTGCGAGATCGATGGGAGAGTCGCAAAGCCAGTCAAGGAGAGCGCGCTCAGGCTCCCCGGGCGCGACGCCACTGAGATAGTGAAGGCCGACATCCCAGCTGAAGCCGTTTCTCGAGAAGCTGTGCGTCAGTCCGCCGAGGGTCTGGTATTGTTCCAGCAGCAGAACTTGATGCCCGGTCCGCGATAGTGCTGCGGCAGCCGAAAGGCCTCCCATGCCGGAGCCGATAACGATGGCGTCCCAGCCGGCCTCCGAACCCGATGGTTTTTCCTCAGTCCTCATCGACTTTCCCTCCAGGATTATCTACATCCAGCTTGTCCAGTTCATCGTTCGTTACCCAGCATGCTCATTATCTGCTCGGACTTTTAGCGATGAATTGTTTCGGCAGCGCTTCACGACTGCAATTTGCCAAATTGAAAGAATTAGAGTTCCAATGAGCAACGCCACGGATGTCGGGGATCGAAACTGGGGTGTACCGGCAGCCAGAAGACCGCCGTGTACCAGAGCAGCGAAGATTCCCGCGCAGGCGAGGAGATAGGAGTACATTCGCGCGCCACGGCTCCACAGGACGACCGAGCGGTAACCCAACACCACAACGCCAAGTAAGGCGACGTGAAGGATGAGAAAGAACTGGATACCGCCCGGTAATCCGAACAGCTCCCATTCATGCCAGTAGGCGGAGTCGATCTCGTGGGTAATCAGCACGACCGAGTTGCCGAGATTTAGATTGGCAGCGAGCTGTCTTGGAGTAGTCTGTTGCATCGTCACGTCATCCAACAGCCGATACTGATTGCGCGCCTATCGACTCGCCGAGCTGCATCGCAGACAGCACTTCACGCAGGTGTAGCAGGATCCATAGGTGGCCGGCGGCAGAAACGAAGGTCACCTCAGAGTTCGGGACTATGTTGCCCAGATACCTCCCCATCGCCGGTGGCACACTGCGATCAAGCTCGCAGACCCAGAAATGGACCTTGGCCTCTATCTCGTCCAGCGGAAAGCCCCACGGTCGACCATGGTTCGCGGCCATGTCGTCGACCATGCCTTCCGCTCCAGCACGCAGAGCCTCAGCGAAGTCTCGTATCAGCATCTCTTGGATTTCCGGGCGAGACACGATTTGCCTATCAACGTCATGGACCTTGAGCTTCATGGAGTTGATATACCGAGCCGGATTACGGCGAATCATCGAGGCCAGCAATCGCACGTTCAGGGCCGACAGCCACGGCTGCCGCCAGGCGAGCTTGAAGAAGAATCTGTTCGTCTTGCTCATTCCTTCGAAGACGCCCGGAGCATCTGTCGGCGAAGGGCTGGACACGATGCCGACCGAAGTCAGACGGTGGGGTATATTCCAAGCACAGGCGAGAGCGCCGGGACCACCGCCAGATACCCCGACGATGGCGAATCGCGCGATTCCCAAAGCATCGGCAAGCTGCTCGACATCTTCGGCCCAATTCAGTAGCGTTCGATGTTGCTTAGGGTCGGAGCGGCCGTAGCCCGGCCGGTCCGGCGCGATGATCCGAAGTCCAGACGGAATCGGATCGCCCGGAAGCAGCCCCCACGCGAGGCGCGATCCGGGTAGACCGTGAAATAGGAATACGGCCTTGCCGTTGGCATTCCCGTATTCGGCATACGCCAGCCGTCGCCTATCGGGAAGCTTAATGACCTCGTCCAGGCGCGGGAGCGTCATAGAAACGGAGAGGCGATTTTCGAGCGGTGAGACAACATTAGATCGTTAGTGACTCGCCGTAGTGAAGGATCGTGCATTCGGTACCCAGTAGCTCGGCCTCTCGTTTGAACCGTCGATCGTCTGCTACTGCGAACTTGCGTTTCCAGAACAGCGGAACGTTGTAGTGACAGGGAATTACATACCTCGGTGCAATGAGCTTGACGGCCTCGAGGGCTTCATCAACATCCATCGTCCACGTGTTCTTACCAAGTCCGCCGATCGGCAACATCAACACATCTGCGGAGAGATCTGCCCATTCCGGCAACAACACAGTGTCGCCGAGATTGAGCACTGACGTATCACCTATTGTAATTCTAAAACCCATCGCTCCAATGCCAACTCGTTCATTGGGTCCGGGCTGCGCTTTGAACGTAAAGCCGAGAATCGGTATCGCAATCGGTCCGTGCTCTGCCTTCACCGCTTCGATCGATACGTCGTCGAGCTTAATCGAATCGCCGACCTCTAATGTTTGCAAGTTATCGAAGGGCACCCATGACGTAAGCGCCCTACCGCGAGGGTCGACGACTAGACGAGAACCGTCGACGACCCGAGTCAGACCTCGGCCACAAATCACGTGAGCGCCAGAAGCCTTCGCAACTCGATCAGACTGCCAGTGGTGATCCGGATCTCCATGCGTAATTACGAGATGCGTGACGCTCGGCCACTCCGACTCGGGTATCAGACTCTCAAGCTTGAATATCCATAAGTTCTGCCCGGGATCGATGGCGACCTTTGTGCCGTCCGCTTCGAGCAAGAAGGCGTTGTAGAGGTAGTGAGTAATTTTCATTGGCTAATCCAACACCCGGAACTGCATGAACCGGCCTTCCTCGGCCTCGACAAGCCGTCGCCGGAGGACTGGACCGAGCGCGGTGGCGGGGGTAAGAACGCCACCGCGGGGCGACGCTTTGTCGAGCAGCAGGGCGAGCCCGACTTCGGTGAGCATCTTCGAGGTCGCGAGGTAGCCTGGGTCCCCGGCGCCTCGGACCTCGACGAGCGCGGACTTGGTTCGGTCTTCGGTCGTCGCATGGACCCGCACGCAAAAGCTGCCTGCTCGTCGAAGCCAGGGAGGAGGCCCTTCGCCCGACTTTGGCTGCAATGGAATGGGGGCGCCGACGAAGTAGCCGAAACCCCGACTGAGATAGAGCCATGCTGCTTGCAGCAAGGCTGCCACCGAAATCCCTTCTTCGTATGTGCAGGGCAAGTGCCCGTCGAGCGCGAGCGAGCGGCGTACAACGCGCGCGTTGATAGGCGCCATGAAGAACGGCCCGCCCAACCGCCGAAAATCGCGGTCGAAACGACGCGAATCCCAACCGGCGACCGTCTCGCCGTCGTGTGACGTTTCGGCGCCCGGCGCCAGAACGTAAGGGTCGGTGTGAAATCCGGCCTCGTACTCGCTGGACTGCTTAATCCTCTTGCGGGCTTGCATCGATCGGCGCGTACCACCGCTGAACGAGCCCGCATAGCGGGTGAACAGAGCCTTGACCTGCCGCGCGCGCCCGCCCTTCGCTGACAGACGTTCGATCGCGAACTGGACGCCGAGATCCGACGGGATGCTGTCGACACCGGCGGCCAGAACGATCTTGGCGCCAGTGCGCTCGGCCTCCTGGTGGAACTCATCGATCATGCGCCGCTGATACCAGTATTCGCCTGAAAGATCGGCGTAGTGGGTGCCCGAGCGCGCGCACGCACCCACGATATTGTCGCCGTGGTACTCGCTGAAGGGCCCTGCCACGTTCAAGACAACTTTGGCATCCGCCACCATCGCATGGACCGACGCTTCATCCGCGGCCTGCGCCACGATCACCCCTGGCTCAGTCCCTTGGCCGGCGACGGAGTCTCGGACGCGCGCGAGCTTGTTCGGATTGCGGCCGGCGATCGCCCAGGAGAATCGACCGTTCTCGGGGTGTCTAGCGAGATAGTCGGCTACGAGTCGCCCGACGAACCCGGTCGCGCCGTGAAGTACGATGTCATTAACAGCCATCTCGACAGCTCTCACGACTTTCGCAGAGCAAGAAGCCAATGCTCATCTTCGTCACCCACTCTGTCTAACCGGTAGCGCCCATTCTCTCCATCGTTCGCACCGTATTGACCGCCGGGATATCCCATGCTTCGGCGATTTTTCCACCAACAATCCGCCAGATAACAACAGCATCTACTTCAATGGTATTACCTTCCAGATCCATCCGATTGCATACTTGAGTGATAACGAGTTCATCCCCTACGGGACGTGCATCGATCGGTTTCTGTTGGAAGCTACTCTTACTTTTTTCATTTAGCTTAGCGAAGAAGCTCTTAAGCCCGTCAATTCCGATATGATCGCCATCCAGTTCAGGTAGTCTGGGATTGAAGTAGTGCCAGACGAAGTTATTTAAAAAGATATCTCCGCATGCATCTATATCTTGAAGATTCAGTTTCTCCAAGACAGACATGTTGGGGTGCATTGTTTGGATTATTCCGGTTGAGTAGTGTTCTACGCTGGCTGCCGATACCGTTGCCAAAACTCGCCGCTGATTGCGCCGAGTCCACTGAATAACACCGTCACCAGAACGATCGTGCCCAGTAATGGGATCTGAGCTAACAACAGAATCAGAGCGACGCCGAGTCCAATCGCCAACAGATGCAGGAGGCGTCCGCCTGCCTCGTCTTTCTTCGTGAGTTCGAGTTCGAGCTTACCTACGCTGACAACACCGAAGACCATTGCGCAGAGTAATAAGAGCAAATGGCCGAACAGCGTCCCTATAGCGACGATCCATCCGATTCTCGTTACGAACAGCACCACAATGACAAGCGGGATACCCACGATGACACCGATTCCCAGCCCAAGCGATCGGATCGGCATTGAGCGAATTCGACCCATCACCGACCCTGAGAAACCCGGAAATACCAGAAACGCCAAACATGATGTGGCAATGAGGGCTATGCCTAAGAGCACGGCGCTTGCAAGGCCGCCAAATTCCCCAAATCTCCCAATTTCCTCGAACGCACCAGTTAGATCTTCTCGGATGATCTCACCCTCGACGGTAGCATTCGCACTAATCTCGGGTTTCGTTTCGCTGTCCCAGATAAGATCACCACGGATGATCGCACCAGGCTCGATCTGGATCTCTTCGGCCGCAAGCACCGCATCGCCGCCAACCTCTCCAGACACCATCACAGTCTGACCGGCCGCCCTGAGCTCCTCGCCGACTTGCCCTTCGACCGTCACGCGCCGCCCGGCGAACCATGCCCAATCTCCAACGGACGCGTCCGAAGTCAGGATGACCTCCGCACCGACTGCTACTGCGTGCCCCAGGATCTGAGCATCAAAAATGAGCGTCCGACCTGCTGCTCGGACGTCGTCGGAGACGGAATTTCTTAGATTCAGAGACTCTCCGGCGGCGATCAGGTCCCCTCCGATCGGTGCGTCCACTACCAGCTCCTGCCCCGCGACTACCAAGTCTCCGTGAATCGGCGCGGTGACCCGAACGATGCGCCCTGCGGGATACTGATCTGAAGACAGAGGCTGATCGATGGAGACTGTTTCTCCGACCTGGTGTGCAGCTACCGTCGTTAGCAGACTAAGAGTCAGAACGCTGTTGAGAACCAATTGTTTCTTGTTCACAACAGTATCTCCCCTGAACGATGTCTAATCCAAAAAACCGTCGCATGGAAGCTCCCTAGAGTCAACCAGTAATTTCCGAATGCAAACTTGGCATCTCGCCCCGAGTCGATTCTGGATCCTAGGCAGGCCAGTCGACGGCACTTCT
>JAHEJD010000145.1 GCA_024639005.1 Chromatiaceae bacterium
CATGGATCTCGCCAGCGGTGCAGAGCGTCAGCTGACCCGAATGGGGGTGATGTCCTGGGCGCCGTACTTTCATCCCAGCGGCGACTACCTGATCTTCGCCTCCAATCGCGAGGGCTTTGCCAACTTCGAACTCTTTATGGTCGATGCGGAGGGCCGGGGCGAGCCGGTGCGGGTCACCAACACCGAGGGTTTCGACGGGCTGCCGGTATTCTCTCCGGATGGGAAGCGGCTGAGCTGGACCTCCAATCGCACCGCCAGTAAGCAGAGCCAGATCTTCATCGCCGACTGGGACGACGACGAGGCTCGTCGTTTGCTCGGTATCGGTGAACCAGCAGAAGACGCGGATAAGGTAGCGGCGGTCGATCTCACACCGACCGACGGCAGTATCCGCGCCGAGGATGCACGTCTGCATGTCGAGCACCTCAGTAGCGAAGACATGGCGGGCAGATTTACAGGCTCGGCCGGCGAACGCCAGGCGACTGCGTATGTCGCCGGTGTGTTCGAACAGCTGGGCCTGCAGCCGGCGGGTGATCGCGGCAGCTGGTTTCAGACCTTCCGCTTCTCGGCCGGCGCGACGCTGGGTGCCGATAACCGTCTCACCGTGGAGGGCCTGGCTGAGGCGTTTGAACCCCGGCTGGATCGTGACTGGCGTCCGCTGGCGCTGTCACGTTCGGGGCAGACCGACGCAGCGCCTGTAGCCTTCGCCGGGTACGGTATCGTCGCGCCCGATGCAGACGGGGTACCGGCGTACGATTCCTATGGCGACCTCGATGTGACCGGCAAATGGGTCATGGTCCTGCGTTTTCAGCCAGACTCGATCCCGCCGACCTGGCGGCGGCACCTGTTGCACTATTCGGATCTGGCCTACAAGGCCGCCGTCGCCAAACGGCGCGGCGCCATCGGTCTGATCGTGGTGACCGGGCCAGCGGCGGTAGCCAGCCAACAGCTGGTAGAGCTGAAGGCCGACGCGGCATCGGCCACGACCTCGCTGGCCGGGGTATCGATCAGCGACGACCTGGGCGCACGCGTGCTGGCGGTTGGCGGTCATGACCTGGCCGAGCTGCAGAGGCGTCTCGACGATGGCGAGACGGTCGAGGCCTTTGCGCTGCCCGGGGTGACGCTGGCCGCATCGCTGGACATCGCGCGAAAGCAGCGCACCGCGCGCAATGTCGTTGCGCGACTGCCGGCGCCCCAGGCCGCCGGCAGGCCACCCGTGATCATCGGTGCGCACATCGACCACCTCGGTTACGGAGAGGGTTCGGGCTCGCTCGCGCGCGAGGACGAGCGCGGCGCCGTACACCATGGTGCGGACGACAACGCCTCGGGCGTGGCGGCACTATTGGAGAGCGCCCAGTACCTGAGCGCGCTGCGCGCGCAGGGCAGGCTCGCAGCGCAGCGCGACATCCTGTTCGCCGCATGGTCCGGTGAAGAGCTGGGGACCCTGGGCTCATCGCATTTCGTCGAGCAGCTCGCGGACGGCGGGGATCTCAAGGGCAAGGTGAGTGCCTATCTCAACATGGACATGGTGGGACACCTCAAGACCAAACTCTATCTGCAGGGCACCGGCTCGAGCAGCGCATGGTCACGCGAGATCGAACGTCGCAATGTCCCGGTCGGTCTGCCCATCGCGACTAAGCAGGACCCCTATCTGCCGACGGATTCCACGCCGTTCTACATGCAGGGCGTACCGATACTCAGCGCCTTCACCGGCGCCCATGAAGACTACTCGACGCCGCGCGATACCGCAGACAAGTTGAACTATGAGGGTGTGCGCGATGTGGCGCGGCTGATGTCGGGGATCGCGCGGTCGCTGGCGCTGGCGGAGAGCGAGCCCGATTACCTGGCGGTCGAGCGTAAACAGAGCGGTCTGGCGCGTCGGCACTTGCGTGCCTATCTCGGCACCATCCCGGCCTACGGGCAGGATGAGGCCATCAAGGGCGTCAAGCTGCAGGGGGCGGTTAAGGGCGGGCCGGCCGAGAAGGCCGGCATTCAGAACGGCGACATGCTGGTGGGGCTGGCGGGCGTCGATATCGAGACCATCCACGATTTCATGACCGCGCTCGCAGGGCTGAAGGTGGGCGAAACGACCGATCTGATCGTGGTGCGGAATGGGGAGCGACTTTCGCTGGAGGTCACCCCGGTCGCGAGAGAGTGAGTCGGAACGCTTGATCGGGAACCGACGCCAAAGAATTTAAGGCTAGCTGAGACAGATCAACCTCTGTCACTTGGGTTGGCGTTAGCTTTGCAAATAGGAGAGGCAGAGGGTAGGGCTTAACGGCCCGATCAGGAGGTGAAGCATGGATATTCAACTGGCGGATGTCACCATCCACATCGATGAGGCACTGGACACGGCGAAGCGCGCGGAAATCGAAGACAAGCTGCGGGCGATCGATGGCGTGGTCAGCGTGCATAATCCAGACAACAGACCGCATCTCGCCGTGATTGAGTACAACCCGAGCAAGGTCAAGTCGACGGCGCTGCTCGAGACCGTAAAAGGCCAAGGCGTGCATGCCGAGCTGATCGGTCTGTAGGCCATGGCTTCCGCTACGGTTGCGTAGTGGGACGGAGGATATCGACGATCTCGATGTCGAACTGCAGATCCTTGCCGGCCAGCGGATGATTCGCATCCACGACGATATGGTCGGGATGTACCTCGACAATCGTTACCGGCACGTGCTGTGCTTCGTTCGTCCGCGCGTCGGCGAACACCGCCGCGTTCAGTCGCGCGCCTACTACCAACTCGAGCCGGTGTGACAGGGAGGCACGTGGGATGCGGGTCCGCATGCCGGGTTCGTCGCGGTAGCGGCCGAAGGCCTGCGGGTAGGGGATCT
>JAHEJD010000146.1 GCA_024639005.1 Chromatiaceae bacterium
CCGCCTGTCAGCCCCGCCAGTTCCATCGCCAGCAGGTTGTGACACGCGGTCACCCCGGAGCCGCACATCATCGCTGCATCGCCGGGTGGATGCCCGGCCAGCACCTTCTCATACAGCGAGCGCAGCGCAGCCGGTGACTTGAAGCGACCGTCGCCGATCAGATTATCCTGCAGCGGCAGATTGACGGCACCGGGAATATGGCCGGCGACGGTATCGAGCGGCTCGGCCTCACCGCGATAACGCTCTCCGGTACGCGCGTCGAGCAGCAGCAGGCGATCTTCGCCGGCTTCGAGCTGATCGGCAATCTCGTCGCTCGTGACCAACTGCGCCAAGTCAGGCTCCGCATGGAATTCCCTTTGGGTCGGGGTCGGCGGGGGATCCGTCTGCAGCGGCAGACCGGCATTGATCCACGCCGGCAGGCCGCCATCGAGCAATGCCACCGGGCGATGTCCCAGCCAGCGCAGCAGCCACCACAGGCGCACCGCCATCGTGCCGCCGGTATCGTCATAGGCGATCACCTGGGTGTCCCTGGCTACCCCCCGGGCGCCCAGCCATGCGCTGAGGGTGCCAATCTCTGGCAGCGGATGGCGCCCGCTGCGCGGCGTGATCGGACCCGACAGGTCCCGGTCGAGATGGGCATAGAAGGACCCGGGGATGTGCCCGGTGGCATAAGCTCGCTCACCGCGCCGCGTATCGGCCAGATCGAAGCGACAGTCGAAGATACGCCAATCGGCTTCGTTGAGCCGGGCGGCCAGCGTCTCACAGTCGATCAGGGTGCTGAATGACATGGTCTCGGCACAGAAAGCGGTGTAGCGGCTGTCATTCGAGACCGAGGATGGTATCCCAGTGTTGTTTGCTCAACGGCATGATCGAGAGTCGATTTCCCTTCCGCAGCAGCGGCAGGTCTCGCAGTCGCGGATCATCCAGTGTCTTGAGTTCGCGCAAGGAGATAGTGCGCTTGAGGTGTCGCTTGTACTTCACATTGACCATATACCAACGCGGATCCTCCGGATCACTCTTGGGATCATAGTATTTCGCATCTGGATCGAATGCCGTGTGGTCCGGATATCCCTCTCTGACGACCTCCATGATGCCGACGATGCCTGGCTCGTCGCAGTTGGAGTGATAAAAGAAGACCTGGTCACCCTTCTCCATATCGTCACGCATCATGTTGCGCGCCTGATAGTTGCGGACACCGTCCCAGTGCTCGGTCTTTTTCGGCATGGCCTTGAGGTGGTCGATGCCGAAGACATCGGGCTCGGATTTCATCAGCCAGTAGTGCACGTCAGTTTCCCCTCCTGATACCTTCATTCTCACTCTGCCGGCAGAGACCAATCCGTACTTAATTCTGCAATAAGCGTTCACTTCCTTGCGCGCTACCGTGAGCATCTTTTTACCCGGGTATTTACCGCGAAAGTAGTATTTGCGGCCATGGAGTTTACAGAAACCAGCATCGAGGCGCTGAAGCCTCAACCAGGGATCAGCATTTCAAGGGCCGGATTTCCCAAGCCATGGGGCCCAAGCTGTGCGGCATTCTGGGGCATTCGTTCAATGGCACGCTGCCAACCATTGCGTGTCGCTGATCGGCGCCGTCTCTGATCTGTCCACGCAGAGATGGCCGGCGACCGTGTCCTGACCCCCAGATCTGTTGACAAGCGCTTACTGTGCAGCTTGGAATGCGTTCATGGAAGGACCTTCGAAACGGGTGTGCGCGATATTGTTCGCTGATATTGCGGGCAGCACCCGGCTGTATGAGACCCTGGGCGACGAAGCCGCCAAGACGCGGGTGACAGCGTTACAGGAAGAGATCGTGGCAACCGCCGTGCGAGCGGGCGGCAAGGTGCGAGAGATAGTCGGCGACGAGGTCATGCTCTGCTTCGTTGAGGCGGGTGACGGTGCCGCCTGTGCGTTGGCGATCCAGCAAAATGTGGCGTCACTACCGGGCAATGCGGACGTCAGGCTGGCGGTACGTATCGGCCTGCATTGGGGACAGGTGATTGTCGAAGGCGATCGCCTGTTCGGCGACACGATCAACGTCGCGGCGAGGGTGACGGCCGTTGCCCAGGGCGGCCAGATCATCACCACGCAGGCTGTGGTCGATCGATTGCCGGAGGGGCTGCAGCGAATCGCGCGGCACTTCGATTTGGCGCCAATCAAGGGCAAACGCGAACCCCTGCTGGTCTATGATCTTCCCTGGAAGGCGCAGGACCGCCAGGGTGTGTGGATGCCTCAGGATGCCTCGCTGACATGTGCGCTCGCCCCTGACTTGGGAGGCCGGATTCAGGTCGAAATCGCCTCGAAAGGTCGGCCTGCCGTCCGTCTGATGCCGAGGGGATATTTGGTAAATCCGGATATGAGAGCGCTTATGCGGCATATACTCTGCGAAATCTGCTAAGAATGTTGCAGCAACCAGGGGAGAAACTGTCATGCTATTCAATTTGGATTTGCCGACGCCTATGCCGGTCGGGTTCGGCACCCGTTCTCGAATCTCCAATAGGCGCCTGTTCCGCCTTGGTTCTCATTCGCTGACATCTGCTATTTTCCTGTCTTTGGTTGGCGTCTTCGCGTCCCCCTGTGTTCTGGCCTACGATCCAACCACCGCCCTCGGAAGCCTCGGCCAGACTGAACTGCAGCAGCGCACCGGCGATGCGGTACAGACGGTGTGTGGTCAATTGGGCCAGCTGCCCGACCGAAGCAGTCTACAAAACGATTTGTTCGATCGCTGCGGCAATATGGTGGGCAACGCCTCGGTTCTGACAGGCGGAGGACCCGCTGAGGCGAAATCGTTGGGCTGGACTACGGATGCGGAGGTCGCGGCCGTCG
>JAHEJD010000024.1 GCA_024639005.1 Chromatiaceae bacterium
AATAAACCCAGGCGAATGCAATGCCCTTGAGCAGAAACAAGCGCGGATTAATCGATGCCTTCACTCATAAGCTTTTCGGTAGATTCTGATACTGCAAGGACTCAATGTGAAAGGAGGCTCAACCAAATGCAGTTTCAGGATCGCCACCTTCTCCTTGGGCAAAAAGTTCCGTCGGGTCTTCTTCGTCATGTCTTCCTCCACGAGTTATTACTAACTCAATTCAAGGAAAACTCCAATTCCGACTGAAGCGGGACAATAATGAAACGCAAGTATCTACAACTCGCGACCTTGCTGTTCGCTTCCGCTCTCATCGCTGCACCAACTGCAGCATATGATCGCGGCGAAGCTGATGCGTATGCTCAGATGTTCGCATCTGTGTAAGGGCCGAAAGCTGGCAAGCATCTACACCTGATCAAGCCTGACAAGTTTGTCGAACAGGTGCATGCTGGGAAAGAGTATGTGACGGTCGATATCCGGACCCCGAAGTAAACCAGGTTCTTCACCGGCAACCTGCCGGGGCATCTCGTTATTCCGATGAGCGAGCTTTTCAAACACGAGCAGCTCGCCAAGTGGCCCAGCGACAAGCCGATCGTTGTGCTGTGCAAGTCAGGGACTCGTGCAACTGCCGTAGCTACGGCGCTTTGCGATGTGGTGCGCCCGGCAGGGCGCACCTACTTGGAGGTGAAAGTCCTCTACACACCCGGCAAGGGGAAGTGTTAGCCGAACGGCAAGCGTGTCGCGGGTGACCGCGAATCTGGAGGAAGCCGAAGGTAAAGCGCAGGCCTGACGAACAGGAAGCGGATAGTAGGCGACGTGTCTGGGTGAGGCGGCCATTATTGTCAAAGCCCAATACTTGCACGGAAAGGCACGGCGTAAATCCGACAGGCATAAGCGTGAAGGTGGGTGCGTCATACCCGGGGAGATCTGCAAGGGTGCCTTGTGCTACTGGCACCGTGAGGTGCTGGGATGTTCTTGCAGAAGTCAGCAGAGGCCATAATAGGTGGCGACACTGAAGGGCCGAACATGGAATGCCGTAAGTAGGCGGCGGGGACACGTCGATAGTCGATGAAGGCAGAACATTCACGATCAGTGAATGCCCACGCAGCGGCGCCTGGGTGGAACCCAGTCAGTGCTGAGTGCGGTGCCGAGGCTGCGACGACGACCCGAGTGCGGACGAAAGCGGAGTTTAGCGGGCTGATGGAGGCCGTGTGTGAGCGCGGCAACCTATGGCTTGCGTACGAGCGGGTGATCCAGAACAAGGGTGCGGCCGGTGTCGATGGCATCGGCGTGGCCGAGTTCAAGGATCATCTCAAGCGACACTGGCCGACGATCAAGGCCAACTTGCTGGCGTTCGAACGCGGCTTCAAGGTGATCAAGTCCGAGATCGAGATCGGCCCGATCTACCACCGGTTGCCTGACCGCATCCGGGCGCATGCGCAGATCTGCTTCATCGCCCTGATTCTTCACCGCGTCATTCGCAGTCGCCTGAAAGCAGCCAGCATCGGCTTGTCGCCGGATCGCGCCTTGAAGCAGCTCACACGCATTCAACACCATCGGATCCAAATTGCGCAGAGTGACCCATGACCGGCGTGTCGACGATCGCCAAAGAATACGCTGAGGTCTTCAGCGCGTTGCGGGTGAAGAAGCCCATCGCGTCACAGCAATTATCGCTGTTGTAGTGGAGCGTTTTTAACTCGCCGTCAACAAAGAAACCGCTTACGCGCCTAACTGTCGAACCCGGGAGGCCCGCACATCGATCATCGATTTCATTCATCGCAGTCAGAACGATGCGGCCCCATTTGCTGACAGTGACGCGTTCATTTTGAGAGTGAATGTCGTCCCAGGTTAATCCCTGGTCCGCAAAAAAGATGCTTGGCGTGGAGGCCGTGAAGTTCAAGCCAGCGCCAGAAAATGTGACCGCTGGTAGGTAGTGCCGTATCCATAGGCGCATTCTGCCATGCCGTTGGATTGTGGCGGAAGATGCTAAAAGATTGGCCGAACAAGACAAGCAGCACGATACCGGCATAGGCCACACTCGGCGGTGTTAAAGGAGCCGGAACCCAGCTTAATGAAAAACCTGACTACACAGGACTTTGCCGTCATCGGTATCAGTGAGGGAAACGTGTTCTTGGAGGCTAACGAGTGGGATATATCGCAAGGCTTCTATCGCACGGTGACGCTCTACCTAAGTCCAGAATACGCAAAGAATCTGGCCGACCAACTCGCCGTTTGTGCGGTGGTGCGGATCTAGATGGCGCAACAACGCACTAGGGAAGATGAAACCCCAACAAGACAATGCGCCGACCAAACGGATCTATCTGGCAGCCTCTCCCTGTATTGCCCAAGAACTGATGACGACCGAGTTTAGGAGAGGGCAGCGACCGATGGTAAGACAGCAGCAGATTTTCTAACATTCACGGATGCATACGCGGCGTAATCTGATCATCGCTCACTCCCGCCGCTCGGTTGTGAGTCTCTTGGTGTTGCTGCTGGTCCTGCCGACGGCAATTCCGGCATCGACCCTCGCGGAGGCGCAGGGCTGCGCGGCCGCGCTGGGCGGTGAGTTGAGCGGCACCGGGGAACAGCTGGACACCTCGCTGCGTTTTCTCAGCTGGAATATGCAGAAGGCAAGCAACCAAGGCTGGCGCGAGGACCTGCGAAACTTCACCAGCGATGTCCACCTGGCCTTTATCCAGGAGGCTGCGGTACAGGCAGGGATTGCCCGCGCCCTGCCTGTGCGTCTGCACCAGGCCTTTGCCGCCGGCTATACCACCAGCAAGCGGGAAACCGGCGTCCTCACGCTGAGCAGCGGCGCGCCTAGCCTGCGCTGCCATCTCACGGCGTGGGAGCCCTGGCTGGGTACGCCCAAGGCAACCAGCATCACCGAATACCCGATCCGCGGTCGCCAGGAGCGCCTGCTGGCGGTGAATATGCATGCGGTGAACTTCGCCCTCGGCCTGGCGGAATTCCGCGAGCAGGTACACGCACTCGAGGCGGTGATGGACCATCATCGCGGGCCGGTGGTCTTCGCCGGTGACCTGAACACCTGGAGTGCCGGCCGGCAGGCGCTGGTCGATGCCTTCATGCGCAAGTACGGTCTCCAGCCCGTGGGTTTCGCCCCTGACCTGCGGACCACCTTTTTTGGCAACGCCCTGGATCACATCTATGTGCGCGGAATTCGTGCCGAGTCCGCGCGCGTCGCGCCGGTGTCCAGCTCCGACCACAATGCTCTGCTGGTCGACCTGGAGATCCTGTGATTTCGCGACGCCTTCGGGCAGGTACGATCGGAGCTATCCTGCTTGTCACTCCACTCATCGCTGCCGCTGGTACGGATACGGAGGTGGACTACCTGCTGCACTTCGTGGCGGCAAGCGGCTGCGAGTTTCAGCGCAACGAAAGTCGGCATGATCCGGTGTCAGCGGCGGACCATCTGCGCCTGAAGTACAGCCGCGGCAAACGCTATGTGAATTCAGCCGAGCAGTTCATCGACCGGCTGGCGAGCGAGAGCTCCTGGTCCGGCAAGCCCTACACGGTGAATTGCGACGGTGTCGAGGAGCCCTCGGGCGTTTGGCTGCATCGTGCCCTAGACGAATACCGGGCCGGCGGTGATCGCAGCTGATTCGGTATGCTGTGCTTGCATCGGGCGCAGGCCGTGTTCCGGCAGGCGTCCGGCGACCACGCTGGCGTGTGCCGGGTTTGTGTCGGTCGCTGACGTCAGCGAGACCGATGGCTGACGGTGCTTCTCCCACCGGCGGCTTAAGACAGCAGTCAGCACACTGCGGTCATGCCCCTAACACCCTCCGGACCATTTCGGGAAAGGCAGGGCCGTGCCCAGAAGTATCAAAGTTCTCCAAAAACCGCCGATTAATCTCACAGTGGCAAGCCAGTCGGAACTATCCAGAAGGGCCGTCTCCCCTTGGGGTGCGCATGGATTGCCCTGATTGATACATCTCAAATAGCAGTGCAGGACAGAAACACCATGATCAGACTATTACCACTGGTCTTCGCTATCACAACCATCGTGCTCTTACAGGGATGTGCTCAGACGCCGGCCGAAGCTGGCGCCAGCATGGCGAGAACGCACTTGGAAATAGGTACCAATCCATCCCCACAATCGAAGGCCAGGATGCAGACAGAGATGAATGAAAAGGCCTCCGACTACAACATGAAGGAAATGCAGGAATTCATGCAGGCCTACCTGACCACCATCATGGAAGAGAGCCCGGCGATGATCCAACTCCAGGGCAAGGCGATGGAGGAACTCGGCAAAGCAATGCAAAGCCAGGCTGAATGGTCCCGATAATTTTACTCGAGTTGCTAACGACCATTAATGGCCGAAAGCCCCCATAGCTAGAACCAAATAGGCCATCTTGACGGGTGGCCTTGTCGATTGTGCGGCGCCTCAAGCGGCGTCTGACACGAACGCGACGAGGGTAAAGCTTTTCTCGAAAATGGTCGCTAAGACTGCCTGTACCCATAAACCCAGACTCGGAGTTCGGATGGCGAACCGTCCAGTCAGAATGAGTGGAAGACTATGAATAAGTATCCAATGCAGTATTACTTTCTGTTTGCCCTGTTCCTACTCGTCACGGCTTGCAGCGAGCAGGCACCCCCATTGGATAAGAATGGCAAATCGCCGGACACCGTGCTACTTGAAACTTACCAGCTAATACTCAACGGCAAGCTCAACGAGGCCAAAGTCGCCTTCGACCCACGACTCCTTCAGGCAGTGCTACCGCCGACAAATCCCGACACGTTCGAAAGTTTCTACGAGAAGCAGACTGCCGATTGGAAACGCGAACTGCTAAAGACAGCGGTAGTAGGAAACGACTACAGTGACGCGGTCTGGCGGGTCCGGATCTGGAACGATGACGGGACCGGCTCAGCAGGTGCCAAGCAGGACCTCGCTATCATCGACGGCGAATGGAAGATTGTCTTATGGAGTGACTTCTCCAAAAGCTGAGCATTAAGTCAGCATCCCCTCAATATGACCGTTGTTGGCCGGGAGCGCCAGTTAGCCGACCCAGGCATGTAAAGCATCCTGACAGTTGAATCACCCAGCCGGGTAATGACGCTACTGTCTACTGTCATTGCCCGCCACGAGGTGGTCGCGGTCCAGCACCGGTCCCGGTGAACGACAGCAAACGACACGGCGCGGTCATCCGACGAGGGGGTCGATTCGACGGGAACTAACCGGTGAAACTTGAACTGAAAGGTTTCTGGTCAATCCGCAAGCAGCTTTGCCCTTAGGTGGACCGGGCAATCTTCACACCAATTTCACAACCAACCAACAAGGGCGTGGCGTTGAATCTGGTACGATTCGTGCGCTGCAAACTGCTCGGAGATGCGTACAAATGCTGGTAGTAACGAAAAGGTTGCAAACACACTTGATCGCTTTGGTGCTTTCGCTGATGACAGCACCAACGCTCGCCACCAACTTCAATGGGTACCGAGGCACCCCTACGATCCTGGAAAAACTGATTGATACAGACGGGGCTCAGGCCCTGGTTGCCGCTGTTTTGGTCGTTGACGAAGCCGACGTCTTTGACTTTGACATCGCCAATTTGCTCGGAGACAAACGGGAAGAGATCGTGCTACTCGCGCCCACTAACACCGCGTTCTAAGCACTCCTGGGCCTCCCGGAGGGCGTTCTAGATGAGAGATAGATTGAGGACATGGAGGCGGCCTTACAGGACATTTTCGACGATCTTGGGTTAGGTGCCGACGCAATCGCAGCCGTTTTGTTGAAGCATGCCGCGCCTCCTTGATCGACAGGACCGGCAGTACGCAAGGCATCAGGTTGAGCAGGACGCTGCCGAGCAGCGCGAGGCCCATGGCCAGCAGCACGATCAGATCGGTGGCCGCGGCCGGCGCCACGATGTCGAAGCTGCGCGTGATGGCGCCGTCCTCGCCGGACTCGGTCATCACCAGCAGGCCTCGCAATGGGGCAGCGGGAGCCAGCGGTGCCTCGCCGAGGGGCAGGTTCCGCAGAAGGTCGTCGCCGTCGCTCGTCCAGGACTGAGCCCCGGATGCGGCGATCGGTCTTCAGTCGTTGCTGGCAAACCACAGGTCACCGATCCGCTGGGCAGGCCAGTCGGTGTTGCGCAGGCGCATCTGCACCGACTCCGCTGCCGTTTTATAGACGGCGTCACCGGGCTGGGGCAGCGGCCACTGGCTGCGGATGGTCTCGAAGCGATCGGGCCTCGGCCCAGCCGATGGCCCGGTCTCAATCGCCACGTCGATGGCCAGGCTCGCCTGCTCCGGGATGCACTCCTCGCGACACACCAGCCAACTGACATCTGCGCCGATCCGGACGCTGTCGCCGGCGCGCGCCGCCCCGACGGGGTAGATTGGCACCAACAACGTCACGCTGTCTTCGTAGCCATAGTTGGTCAGCGGACCGACCGGAATACGTGTCGGCAACGGCCACCGGATATCCCCGGCGCGCCAGCCCGTCGGCAGCCGCCAGTCCACCTTGGGTGCCTCGCCCGAGTCGCCAGGATTGCGCCAGTGCGGAATGAGATCGAAGCGCAGCCCAAGCCACAGGGTCTCACCCGGTGGCGTCGAGGGTTGCTCCGCCTCGAGCGTCAGCTGCACATGCGGCGTGCTGGCCGAGATGGCGGTGCCGGCCATCGCGGCGGTGCCCAGCGGAGTCAGCAGGCCGGCGATACAGCAGAGTAAGAAGGTCCTGAGCACGTTCTCTCCAGACACGTCCACCGGCGCATACGTTCCCGCGCCTTCTGCGGTGCTGCAACCGGGCTTTCGCAATGGCCGGCGCGAGGAGGCGGACATCGAATCCGATGCTGCTGCGGCGTGCGCCGAATAAGCTCAAAGGCGGGAAGAGTAGCGCGGCCGAGAGGATCGGAGATCCCTTTTTTCCGCAAGGATTTAAGACAGGTTATCGGCCTTGGCTGGAGACGATTTCTTGCGAAATCGCAATGACCCGCGGGTGCTGTCCGCGTAAGTTTCAGTCTGCACACGGCGAACGTTCTCACGATCCCTGTGCATTATCGGTCTCCTCCGATGTTGCCCCGCGTTCGCGCGGGGCCTTTTCATCAGCCGCCGTTACTCAAGGCGCACCCCGCGCCCATCCGACGACCGGCGATCACCACCGCGAGCGGCGGCCAGAAGTCACCGCCGCTAAACAGCAGCAGCGGCATAAAGCCGGCGACGGTCGTCAGCGTGGTCGACAGGATGTGTCGTGTGCCGGCGACGGTCTCGTCGATGATCGCGGCCGGCTCACCAAGGCGCGCGAGTGGATTGCCTCGGATCGCCGCCAGCACCACGATGCTGCCGTTGATGGCCACACCAACCAGGTCTGCGCTGCCAATGATCGGATTGAAGCCGAGTGGGTAACCACCGACCCACAGCGACAACAGACCCAGACCCACCGAAAACACGGCCACGATGGCGATCAATCCGGCCAGCGCGAAGGAGCCAAAAGACAGCACCAGCACACCGATCATCAGCGTGGCGAGTACCGGCACGTAGGCGAGAAGCTGACGGATGGCCTGCTGCTGCTCGGCGCTGTCGCCGGCCACCTCGACACGGTATCCGGCGGGCAGGTTCAGGATCCCGGCATCCAACCGGGACTGCACCGCGCGTGTGACCTCGATCGGCAATGTGCCCTGTTGCAGGAAGCCGTGGATATGGTTGACCCGTTCGCCATTGCGCCGGGTGATGCTGGCCGGTTCCGGCCGCAGCTCCATTCCGCCCAGCGCGGTGGCCGGAATCCAGGTGTCACTCCCCGGGGTGTGCAGACGCAGGGTACTGGTCTGATCGAGCGGGCCGCGCTGCTCGGGCGCGTAACGAATGCGAACCGGGAGGTCTTCGAGGACGCGTCCGCCGATGCGGCCGTCGAGTGCGGCCTGGAACTGTGCGGCCTGGAACTGTGCGGCGATGTCGCCGAGGGTGAGCCCGGCCAGGCGCGCTGCGTGTTCATCCGCGGCGAGCCAGAGTTTCGGCTCGCCGCCGAGGATCGATGCGCGGGTCGTGATCACGTCTGGATGCCTATGCAGCAGCGCCCGCAGCCGTTCACCCAGGCGTCGCAACTGGTCCGTCTCCGGCCCGATGATCCGGAAGCCGATCGGGGCGCTGATCGGTGGTCCTTGTCCAAAGGCCCTGACCACCACCTGGGCGTCACGAAAGCCCTCCGTCAGACGCCCTTGCAGCCCGTCCTCCAGGGACTTGGCCATCGCCGCGTCAGCGACCTTGATGATGCCGCGCGCATAGTCCGGGTTGTTGTCTTGTTCGCGCAGCTGATTGTAGTAGACGGGCGGCGAACTCGCGCGGGCAACCCAGGTAACGGTCTCAACGCCCGTGTGTCCCCGGATCGCCGCCTCGATCTCGTGCAGGCGGCGCGCGGTGTGCTGTATCGCCGTGCCGCTCGGCATCCAGACCTGCACCTCGAGCTGATCGCGGTCGGCCGGTGGAAAGAACTGCATCCCCAGTCCGCCGGCGAGCAGGAGTCCGGTGAGCGGCAGGACGGCGGTCAACACCAGGGTCGTCACGGGTCGGCGCAGGGCCTGACGCAACAGGCCGCGGTAACCCTGGGTCAAGGCCTGGTTCTGTACCCCATCGCGCCACCAACGGCGGCCGGTGCGTCGCTCCGTCTCGGCGAGCAGGCCGGCCAGCGCCGGGATCACGGACATCGCCAACGCAAAGGAGGCGATCAGCGCCAGCACGACCGCAATCGCGATCGGACCGACGAAATCACCGACGTTACCGGGCAGCAGAAAGATCGGCAGGAAACCGAGCACCGTGGTGAAGGTCGAGGCGAACAGCGACGAAAACAGGTGTTGGATGGCGCCGCTGACCGCTTCGGTGGCGGAGGCGCCCGCGCGCCGTCGGGCGACCACGTTGTCGGTCGTGACGATGGCGTTGTCGATCAGCAGGCCGATCGCGACGATCATGCCAAAGATGCTCATCTGGTGGATCTGCTCGCCGAACGCGCCCAGGCCGAACAGCGTGGCGCCGGCGGACAGTGGCAGCGCATCATCGAGCCGGTCGCGCACCTTGGAGAAGACCTGCCCGTTGTCCTTGGCGGTCACCCAATCCTGCAGCTCGACCGCGACCACCGAAATGCCGTTGCGTGAGGTCGACTCGATGTGCTTGACCTCCGACAGCTCGCGCAGCCTGTCTTCGATCTTTTTCGAGACCAGGGCCTCCACGCGTTTTGCAGGGGCCCCGGGATAGGGGGTGATGATGGTGGCATTTCGCGTGGTGATGCGCGGATCCTCGATCCGCGGCAGCGTGTGCAGCGCCGACACCGGGCGCCGTCACAGCGAGCATAATGGCGTCCGCAGTAGGAAGTTGGTGCGATTAAGCGGCTAGTTCAGGCCACACATCCCGCCCGCACCGCAGGCCGGCGCCTCCGGGTTCGACAACGAGGAACTGGATACCACTGCGCCACCGGTAATCAGCCGGTCTACCTTGGCGTCTGCCGGCGTGCCGTCCAGGTCGAGGCCGGCCTGCGCACAGACTTCGCCCCAAGTCGAGAGTTTCTCGCTCATGGTGTGGCGGACCTCCACCACGCGGCCATTAGCTGCACACTGGTAATCGTAACTGGGCATATTGAGTCTCCATTAGCAAAATCTAATGCCAGTATTTTTCCGTGTCCCGGCTCTGTCGTCAACCGTGGCCGTGGGGGTCAATGTCGGGATCGGCCGATGCCACCGCTCAGGGTCCGGGGAACGCCTCGACTGCACGCAGGTAGCTGACCATCGCCTGGCGATCCGCGACGCGGAGTTTCGAGGTGGTGTTGTCGACCACGTCGGCCATAAGGCTGCCGGTGTAGTCGCCGTCGGGCAGTTGGCCGGTCTCCAGGAAGTAGGCCAGATCGTCGGCATCCCATTTGCCGATGCCGTCGGCGCGCTCAGGCGTAATATTCGGCACTTTCTCATCCTCCGGGCCAAGGTCTGTCCCGGCCAGATAGCGTGTCCGAATCGAGGCCCCCAGCCAGTTGCGCGGGGTATGACATTCGCCGCAGTGGCCCAGGGCGTCGACCAGGTACCGCCCGCGCTCGAGTTCCTGATTGGTTTGCGCCGGCGCCGGCTCGTCCAGGGCCCACCACTGCCACAGCTTCATCATCCAGCGGAACAGCCACCAGGGGGTGTCATGTTCGCGGTTGGTCTGCGACCGCGCGGTGCGGGTCTGCAGATAGTCGAAAATCTTGCCCGCATCGGTATTCGTCATCAGGCGATAGGAGGGATACGGGAAGACCGGATAATAGGCGCTTCCATCGGGCGCCGTCCCGTGTTTCAAAGCGTCGATGAATTCGCGCCGCGACCAGGTGCCGATGCCGGTCTTCCGGTCCGGGCTGATGTTCGGCGCATAGAATGTACCGTAGGGGGTCTCGAAGGGACGCCCGCCCGCGAGCGGCGCGCCGTCCTTCGCAGTATGGCAGGCGAGGCAGCCAGCGGCATGGAACAGGTATTCCCCGTCGTCAGCGTATGCGGCGGCCGACCCCGCGAGCAGGATCAGCAGCGGCCAGGGCGTCACCGCTCAGTTCTTTTTCTGTCGGAACTGTTTGTGGCAGGTCTTGCAAGACTCGCCGACGTCTCGATAGGCCGCCCCGATTTTTTCCTCGTCGCCAGCCGCGACAGCGGCGGCGAAGGCGGCGGTGGCGGTCTTCGCGTCACCCGCGGCCTTGTCGAATGCGGCCCGGTCGCTCCAGATCTCCTCCTTGGCCCTGGTCTCGCCGAAGTCCGATCCCTCGGGGAAGAGGCTGCCGATATCGGTATTTAGCGTAGCCAGTGCATTGGCATGCATCGCCAGCGCGCCCTCGGGTGACACCTTGCCGCGCACGATCTGACCGGCGGCCCCGGTGTGGCCGCCGATCGCCGACATCATGGCCTGGCGGTACTTGATGTAGTTCTCGGGTTCTTCCGCCTGGGCGGCGGCAGTGGCGATCAGTGCAGCGGCGATAACAGCGGTCTTGTGCATAGTGATCCTCGATGTTGAATGGCCCATGCCACCGAAATGTAGCAATCGTTTGCCGGTTCGGTATGGCGGAGTTCCCGGCAGCTTGTGCGGTTTTCGGCCGCTTGCGAGTGCGCAGACTACGACGGCCGCTGACCCGCGACGGGCGCGCGAGCTAGAATTGAACGACAAGGATCCGCAAACGGCGGACTATCCGACCCGCCAGCCATGCAAGACGACATCCTGCAACTGCTTCAACAGCGCCTCGGCCCGGTGCATGCCCGTCAGCGCCTCGGCATCGAGTCCGAAAAGGAACCGCGGGTGTTCGGCGGGGGCTTGAATTTCTTTCACCCGGAGAACTGGTATTCCGCGCATGTGCTGATCGAATACGCGCTGCGCCTCTCCGGCCTCTACTGGATCGGCTACCGCAATACCCTGAAGATTCAGGTGCGCCGCAACGAAGTTCGCATTGCGGGTCTCCCTGCCAAGTTCGACGGCTTCACACTACTGCATCTGACCGATCTGCATGCCGACCTTAATCCGCCGGCGATCGCAGCATTGGCCGAGTTGGTGGCAGGCTTGGAGTATGACATCTGCGTCCTGACCGGCGATTACCGCGCCCAGACTTACGGTCCGCATGAACCGGCAATCGACGCCATGCGCGCGCTGTGCACCCAGCTCTCGCAACCCGTGTACGGGGTATTCGGCAACCACGACAGCATTCGCATGCTGCCCGGTATGGAGTCGATGGGGATTCGCATGTTGCTCAATGAACACGTCGAGATCAAACGGGGAGAGGACGCGCTGTTCCTGGTCGGCGTCGACGACGCCCATTACTACCGCGTCGACAGTGTCGCCACCGCAGCCGCCGAGGTCCCGCCGGAGGCTGTGTCCATGCTGCTGTCACATACCCCGGAGATCTACCGACAGGCGGCGCACGCCGGATTCGACCTGATGCTGTGTGGGCACACGCACGGTGGGCAGATCTGTCTTCCGGGCGGCATCCCGCTGACCCTGGATGCGAAGTGTCCACGCGACATGGGGTCCGGGGCGTGGAGCTACCGTCAGATGCAGGGCTTCACCTCGGTGGGTGCGGGCACCTGCATCGTGCCGGTCCGTTTGAATTGCCCGCCGGAGGTCGTTCTGCATCGTCTGCGTTGCCATTGACCCCGCCCGCCGGAGCGGGAAGAATCGGGCCTCGGTACGCAATGCCGGGTGGGGTCCGCCGGGTCTACGGAGGACTTCCACCTGATGCGTGATCGAAACTAATGGTAGGGTTGGTCCCGCGGTTAGCTGTCAAGCGACGGGCGACGCGAGTCCTTTTGCTCCACTTCGGTGTGGCTGCCCGGCGTGGCTGAGCCCAAATGGGGCATGCCTCGCACGTCCTATTCTGCGGAGGTAAACGCGATGTTCAGTACGGGTCCCGATCGGTCGACGCGTGGCTTGGAGAGCCACGGTCTCTACAATCTCAACGAGATCTTCTGGAACCTGCCGACCGCGGCGCTATACGAGCACGCGCTGCGCCGCCGCGAGGGTTCGCTGTCACATCTGGGGCCACTGGTCGTGCGCACCGGTCACCACACCGGTCGCTCCGCCAACGACAAGTTTATCGTCGATGAGGCCGAGAGCCACGACCAGATCTGGTGGGGCACCATCAACAAGCCGATCCCGGAGCAGAATTTCGACATCCTGCATCAACGCATGGCGTCTTATCTGCAGATGAAGGACGTGTACGTGCAGGACTGCTACGCCGGCGCCGATCCCGACTATCGTATTCCCATCCGGATCATTACCGAATACGCCTGGCACAGCCTGTTTGCGCGCAATCTGTTCATCCAGCCGGACCGGAAACAGATTGTGGATCATGAGCCTTATTTCACCGTCATCGATTCGCCGCGATTCCACGCCGTCCCGGGCCAGGATCAGACGCGCAGTGAGACGTTCATCCTGGTCAACTTCCGCCAGCGCCTGGTGCTGATCGGTGGTACCAGCTACGCCGGGGAGATCAAGAAATCGATCTTCTCAGTGATGAATTTTCTGCTCCCGGACCGGGGCGTATTGCCGATGCACTGCTCGGCCAATATCAGCGGCGACGGCGAGACGGCGCTGTTCTTCGGTCTCAGCGGGACCGGTAAGACGACGCTCTCGGCGGATCAGGCGCGCACGCTGATCGGTGACGACGAGCATGGCTGGAGCGACAACGGTATATTCAACTTCGAAGGCGGCTGCTACGCCAAGATGATCAAGCTGTCGGCCGAGAACGAGCCCGAGATCTACGCGACGACGCAGCGTTTCGGCACCGTGCTGGAGAACGTCACCATGGACGCAGGCAGCCGATCGCTCGATCTCGACGATAGCTCTTTGACCGAGAACACGCGCGGCGCCTACCACATCAGTGCGATCCCCAATGCGACCCTGGACGGCGTCGGCGGGCATCCGCACAACGTGATTTTTCTGACTTGTGATGCGTTTGGCGTGATGCCGCCGATCTCTCGGCTAACGCCGGAGCAGGCGATGTATCACTTCATCTCCGGCTACACCGCGCGGGTCGCGGGAACCGAGAAAGGGGTCACCGAGCCGTCACCGGTATTCAGCGCCTGCTACGGCGCACCTTTCATGCCGCTACATCCGCGGCGCTACGCGGAGTTGCTGGGCGATCGCATCAAGCGGCACCAGTCCGATGTCTGGCTCATCAATACCGGCTGGACCGGCGGCGCCTACGGCACTGGGGAGCGCATTGCGATTCCGCACACGCGCGCAATGGTCAACGCCGCACTGGATGGCAAACTCGACGATGTGCCGACCTGGCAGGATCCGGTCTTCGGGTTCGCGGTACCGGAGTCCTGCCCGGGTGTTCCGGACCAGATCCTGCGCCCACGCGACAGCTGGTCCGATCGCGCCGCCTATGACGCCCAGGCGTCGAAGCTCGCTGCGATGTTTCACGAAAACTTCGCCAACTACCGGGACGATGTCGCAGAGGAGGTTTCTGCGGCCGGTCCCCGTGTGGAAAGCTCGGTCTGATCCCCCGGCGGAGCGTCGCGATGACCGATTCGATCAATATCGACGGCCGCCGCTATCCCGCCTTCGATGTCGCATGGGGCGGTTTCGCGGAAGAGCTTTTTCACTATACCTCGCGCTACTACTGCGCCACGGAGTCCTTCGTCCGACACCTTGCGGACGACGAGGCCTTCAGTATGAGCGGCTACAAGGCCGCGCAGCTCAGCGAGGCGCAGCGCGATCTGATGGCGGCCGTGCTCTCCTGCACGCCGGATCGGCCCGCGGGCCAGGCGGTGGTCTCCGTCGTCTCTGCAGTGATTAGGAAGGAAGATGGCGTAGAGCCTGTCTGGGCGGCGCGTTTTCTGCATCGCCTGTCGCAGGTGCCGAAGGAGGATATGGCCGATCACCAATACCACGTGCCCGCAGTACCGACGAGCGAGGCTGCACCGTTGGATCCATTTCTCAGTATCGCCGAACGCCTGCAGATGCCGGTGGCCGTCTGCGACCGCCATGTCGAGGTATCGATGCAGCATCTCGCACAACACCTGAGCTCGGTGAACATCGCGCTGCGCACCAATCTACACAACGCCATTATCGACTTGCACAATGCGGGGTATGTGTTGCGCAATCACCCCCACCTAACGCACTCGGAGGCGCACACCATCGCAGACGGTGACGCCGTCTGAGCGCCTGCGTCAGCCCCGGGTCGCGACAACACCGCCGGTAACGATCAACAAGGTGCCGGCGATGCGGTTTAGCAGGCGCGTCGCCGAGCCGTCGCTCAACAGCTCGCGGGCGTTGGCAGCAGCGTAGGCATAGGCTAGCAGGATGCTCCCGAGCACGAGCGCAACTACGGCGGCAAGCAGCACGGTGTCGAGGCCGTTCAGTCGCGTAAGATCGACGAACGCCGGCAGGAAACCCAGGTAGAACAGGATCACTTTGGGATTGCTGAGGGTGATCAGCAGACCGCTGAGCAGGTTTTGCGACCAGGCGGGCTCTACGACGGCAGCGACGGCGGTATTCGCCGGGTTGCTGCGCCACAGGGTCAGACCGAGCCAGATCAGATAGGCGGCGCCGACATATTTCACGACCGTGAACAAGTCGCCCATCCACTGTGCGACCGCGGCCAGGCCGTAGATCGCGAACATAAGAAAGATCAGATCACCGATGACGATACCCAGGACCACGACCGCGGCATGCGCAAAGCCCGAGGCCAGTGCCCGGCCTACGGTCGCAAATACCCCGGGCCCCGGCGTTGCGGCGAGTGCCGCCATGGCGACCGCAAAGGCGGCGAGAGAAAGCAGGGTCATGTGTCGATGTCCACCGGCGATGACGGCCTGGTCGGCCAGAGGCCGCATGATCGAGACCCTGAGGCCGGTTTTCAAGCGGCTCGCCGGTCGGCGCCGTGGTGTAGACTCGCAGGCTGCACCGCTTCAGGGGAGGCCTTGAGACCATGAGACTGTGCGACAGGGATATCATCGCTGCACTCGAGGATGGGCGCATTCGTATCGATCCACGCCCGGATGATCGCGTGATCAGTGGCGTCAGCGTCGATCTGCGCCTGGGTCACCGCTTTCGCGTCTTCAGCTCCCACACTATCGCCTACATCGATCTGTCTGGGTCGCGTGAGCAGGTAGACCATGCGGTCGAGAAGGTGATGGGCGACGAGGTCTATATCAGCGAGGACGAGACCTTCGTCCTGCATCCTGGCGAGTTGGCACTGGGAATCACCCTCGAGGCCATTACCCTGCCGGACGACCTGGTGGGCTGGCTGGACGGGCGGTCAAGCCTGGCCAGGCTGGGGCTGATGGTGCATGTCACGGCACATCGCATCGATCCGGGTTGGAGCGGCAATATCGTGCTGGAGTTTTTCAATTCCGGAAAGCTGCCGCTGGCGATGCGGCCGGGGATGGCGATCGGCGCGATGAGCTTCGAGACGCTGACCGGCCCGGCGCAGCGACCCTACACCCAGCGTGACGATGCCAAATACCGCGGCCAGAGCGGTCCACTCGCCAGTCGGATCAGCGAGGATCGCTCGGACGCCCGCTGAGTGACTCCAGCTGCATCTCGACGCGGTTGCCGTCGGCCTCGTGCAGCACCCGCAGTGGCAGGGGGCTCAATGCGGTGTCGAACCACAGCAGCCGGGCTTCCGCCACGGCAGGCGCGATCCTGCGCACCCTGCTGGCCGGATAGGTCCCGAGCGGGACAGTGACCGTCTCTTCGCCGGTGACCTCGAGCCGAACCTCTTCGGTGGATTCCAGCGCCGCGATCTTTATCGATTGTGCCGCGCCGCCGCGCGCCGCAACCCGGTTTGCAGCGAGCAGGTAGCTCAGTCTGTCGTGCGTGTCGGGGAGCAGGGCGACGCGCTGCGTGCCGTTGCGGCCGCGCAGCTGCAATGCGTGCGCATCCCAGTCGAACTGCAGTTCGACGACCTCGATGTCTTCATCCTGCATGACGCTGTGCTCGAAGCGCCATGGTCGAATCCCGGCGTCATCGATAGTGCCGCGACTGATCTCGAGCACCTCGTGGCCCGCGGCCTGGTGCATCTTCCCGGCCGGCGTGGTGAACGCCTCGAGCTGGTAGCTGCCGTCGGCGTGAATCTGCAGCGCGAACAGTGCCATGCCAACCAGCTGCTCGTTGAACAAGAGACGGTAAGTCGCCTCCACTGCCATAGGCTGACTCAGGGTCTGCGGCAGGGGCGTGCAGCCCAGCAGCAACGACAGCGCCATGCCGACTACCGGACCGTGCGTCTTCAACACTGTACCGGGCGGCGCAAGGGTGCGCCGTCGAACCAGACCTGGTCACCGCGCATCGCCAGCCGATCCTGCGCGAACCAGCTGACGACCCGCGGTAACAGCTCGTGCTCGCGCGCCAGGACGCGGGCCGCCAGGGTCGCCTCGTCGTCGTCCGCATGCACCGGGACACGGGCCTGCGCGATCACCGGTCCGCCATCCAGTTCCGTGGTCACGAAGTGCACGCTGGCGCCGTGCTCATCGATGCCGGCCTCGAGCGCCCGGCGATGGGTATGCAGGCCCTGAAATCGGGGTAGCAGCGAGGGATGGATATTCAACATCCGACCGACAAAGCGGTTGACGAGTGCATCGCTCAGGATACGCATGAAACCCGCCAGTACAACCAGCCCGGGCGAAAAGGCCGCGATGCCGTCGCCCAGGGCGTCGTCGAAGCGGGCGCGGTCGGGGAACCGGGTGTGGTCGACTACCCGCGCCGGGATACCCGCGGCGGTTGCGCGCGCGAGCCCGGGCGCGGCCGGCCGATTACTGATCACGCCGCAGATCTCGAACGGCTGCCCGGTCGCGGCCGCGTCGATAAGGGCCTGCAGATTTGTGCCGCTGCCGGAGATCAGCACGACCACCGGCAGCCTTGTGGCGGCCGGCGTCATCGGTAGCGAACGCTTGGCGTTTGATCCTCGCTCGTGACGATCGTCCCGATCCGGTGAACCTGCTCACCTGCCGACTGCAGAACCGTGGTCGCGCGATCGGCCGCATCGGCCGGGACGCAGACCACCATGCCGATGCCGCAGTTGAAGGTGCGCAGCATCTCCGCGTCCTCGATGTTGCCCGCCGTCTGCAGCCATTCGAAGACCGCCGGCAGTGTCCAGCTGTCGCGAGTGATCTCCGCGCCGCTGTGGGGCGGAAGAACACGCGGCAGATTTTCGGTCAGCCCCCCACCGGTGATGTGCGCCAGCGCATGCACCTCTGTGTCGGCGAGCAGCGCGAGCAATGCCTTGACATAGATCCTGGTCGGCGCCAGCAACGCCTCACCCAATGTGGTCTCCCCCAGGCCCTGGTCGAGCGGCGCCTGACTGACCTCCAGGACCTTGCGAATCAATGAATAGCCGTTGGAGTGCGGCCCCGAGGCGGCGAGCCCCAGCAGGACGTCGCCGACGGCGACGTCCGTGTTGGTCAACAGGGCTGCCTTCTCGACGATGCCGACGGCGAAGCCGGCCAGGTCATAGTCGTCGCCCCCGTACATGCCGGGCATCTCTGCCGTCTCGCCGCCGGTCAGCGCGCAGCCGGCCAGTTCACAGCCGTGCGCGATCCCGCCGATCACCGCAGTCGCGGTATCCAGGTCGAGCCTGCCGGTGGCGTAATAGTCGAGAAAGAACAGTGGTTCGGCGCCGGCCACCACGATGTCGTTGACGCACATCGCGACCAGGTCGATGCCGATAGTGTCGTGCCGGCCCATCTGTATCGCCAG
Organism: Chromatiaceae bacterium; assembly: GCA_024639005.1. Taxonomy (GTDB): domain Bacteria; phylum Pseudomonadota; class Gammaproteobacteria; order Chromatiales; family Chromatiaceae; genus Thiosocius. Next base: position 18,136 of record JAHEJD010000024.1, read on the forward strand.
TTTGAGCTTGGTGCCGACCCCGTCGGTGCCGGACACCAAGACGGGTTCACGATAGCGCCCGATCGGCAGTTCGAACAGGGCACCGAATCCCCCGAGGCCGGTCAGTACGCCGGGTCGAAAGGTATTCTTGACGACCGGCTTGATGCGCTCGACCAGTGCGTTGCCGGCGTCGATGTTCACACCTGCCTGGGCATAGCTCAGCCCGGCAGTGGGCTTCGGGGGTTGCTTGCTCAAGGCTGACTCCGCTGCAATCGCCAAAGCCGGCATTTTAGCAGCCGGTCAGCGGCTGGATGTAAATTCGGCCAACAGCGAATGGTGGAACCGGCGGTGAGGACAATCCAAGTAGCGCCACTGCGCCAGGTTTCTCGCTCGCGGCGGCCGGGCTGGTACACTGGGCAGTATGCATTGTGGTTTCATCAGGCTGATCTCCGGCATACTGCTGTTGCTGTCGTGTGCGTGCGCCTGGGCAGTCGATTCGGCCGACCTTTTTGCGGCCGAGACGCGGGTCTCCGATGAGAGTAGCGAGACGCGCAATGCCGCCTTGTCCGAACTCTTGGCCGTCGTGCTGGGACGGGTCAGCGGCAACCGGGCGGTCGCCGGCCGGCCGGCGGCGCGCGAGATCCTCGACGAGGCGCCCTCGCTGGTGCAGCAGTACCGCTACCGGACCGCGGCCGGCGATGTCGAAGTAACGCGTTACCTCTGGGCTCGGTTCGACCCATCGGGTGTCGAACGCAGGATGCGCGAAGCGAACCTGCCGGTGTGGACACAGCGCCCCAGGGTGTTGCTGTGGCTGGCGACGGAACAGGCCGGCCAGCGCAGTCTGCTGAATATTGACGGCGAGGCATCGCTGCGCACCGCGGCGATCTCCCAGGCGCAGCAGCGCGGTATGCCGCTGCAGCTGCCGTTGTTGGATCTGGAAGACCAGGGGAAGCTGACGCCAGCGGATGTGTGGTCGGATTATCAGACCGCGATCCGTCTTGCCTCGGCACGCTACCCGCATGATCTCATCCTGACCGGGCGCCTGCGCGCCCAGGACAATGGCAAATGGCGCGGCATCTGGTCGTTGCTCGGAGGTAGCGACAGTCAGACCTTCGAGACGCCGCCGCAGGTCCTCGATCAGGCGATCGCCTTTGCAATCGATCAGACGCAGAACCTGCTCGCGGCGCGGTATGCGCCGATGCCGGGGTCGGGCGGGGCAGGCGGCACCCTGGTGCGATTTTCGGGGGTCTTCGACCTGGCCGCCTACGGCCGGCTGATCGCCACGCTCGACGGCTTGGAGCCGGTGATGCAAAGCGCGCTACGTCACGCGCAAGGCGACGCCTTCTGGTTCGATCTGCAGCTGCGCGGCAGTCAGCAGGACCTGCAGCGTGCGCTCGATATCGATGGTCGGGTGGCCGCCGAGCCCGGCCCTGTGCGACCGATGCCGTTATTTTTGCCGAATGCCAACACGCCTGACGCTCCGGCTGCCTCCGCCGCGGAACCTGAGGCCGACCTGCACTACCGCCTGTTGAACTGAGACCGCTGCCGAAGCCCGAGCCCGAATGAAGTCCTACCTGCGCCATCTGCCCAACGTCATCAGCATGGCACGCATCGTCCTCGTCGGTCCGATCATCTGGAGTCTGTTGACGCAGGAATTCGGTCTCGCGATCTGGTTGTTCCTGATCGCCGGCGCGTCCGACGGCCTCGATGGTTTGCTGGCCAAGCGCTTCGGTTGGAGTTCTCGCCTCGGCGGGATTCTCGATGCGCTGGCCGACAAGTTCCTGCTGATCTCCACTTTCGTGTGCCTGTGGTGGTTGGGCCTCTTTCCCTGGTGGCTGGTGTTAAGCGTGCTGGCGCGTGACCTGGTGATCGTGATCGGCGCCACCGTCTATAATTTTCGGATCGAGACGGTGCAACCCGAGCCGAGCATGATCAGCAAACTGAATACCTTTTTGCAGATCGCGCTCGCGGCGACAGGCGTCATCCAGCTGGGGTTCGGTGGGGTGCCCGACTGGCTGCTGCTGGGCTTGATCTGGGCCGTGATGGCGACCATCGTCTTCAGTGGTGCCGGCTATGTCCGCGAATGGAGCCGCCGCGCACGGGTGCTTGGCAGTCACGCCGGTGACTGATCTCCATCGCCTCTGGCTGCTCAGTGTGCTGCTGTTCACCGGTTGGCTACTATATCTGCTCTCACCCATTCTCACCCCGTTCGTGATCTCGGCCTTGCTTGCCTATCTGGGCGATCCGCTGGCGGACCGGCTCGAGGCCCGTGGGCTCAAACGCACACCGGCGGTCGCGCTGGTGTTCAGTGTCCTCTTTGTGGTGCTGCTGTTGCTGCTGTTGCTGCTGATCCCGCGCATCGAGGCGCAGATCAGCCAGCTGCTGCAAAAGTTGCCGGGCTACCTGGCGTGGCTGCGCGGCACGGCATTGCCCTATCTGCAATCGATTCTGCCGGGCGATGCCGAAGGACTGGACCTGAGTCTACTGCAGGAGACCTTGCGCAAGCACTGGCGCGAGGCCGGTGGTCTGGCGGCCACGCTCTGGTCCTCGGTCTCGGGCTCGGGGATCGCGCTGCTCGGGCTGCTGGCCAATATCGTGCTCGTGCCGGTGCTGACCTTTTATCTGCTGCGCGACTGGGACCGGCTGGTGGCAGGGGTGCGTGCGCTGCTGCCGCGCCGCAGCGAGCCCACGGTGTCACGTCTCGCAGCAGAGGCCGACGAGGTCCTGGGGGCCTTTCTGCGCGGCCAGCTGATGGTGATGTTTGCGCTCGGCATCATTTACACCACCGGCCTGTGGCTGGTCGGCCTCGACCTGGCGCTCTTGATCGGGATGTCTGCCGGCCTGGTCAGCTTCGTGCCCTACCTGGGCCTGATCGTCGGCATCTTTATCGCCGGGCTCGCCTCGATCCTGCAGTCACAGGGCGTTGCGGACTTGCCCTGGGTGATCATGGTCTTCGTGGTCGGGCAGCTCCTCGAGGGCAGTGTGCTGACCCCACGGCTGGTCGGAGAACGCATCGGCCTGCATCCGGTCGCGGTGATTTTCGCCGTCATGGCCGGTGGGCAGCTGTTTGGTTTCTTCGGCATCCTGCTGGCGTTGCCGGTCGCTGCCGTGTCCATGGTCCTGGTCCGCTATCTGGTGCAGAGCTACCGATCCAGTGCGCTCTATGGCCCGGGTCAGACGCCTGGAGAGTGAGCGGCGGCGGTCAACCCTGGTGCAGCAGGTCCCGCACGAACGGGATGGTCAGGCGCCGCTGTTCGGCCAGTGAGGCGCGATCGAGCCGCTGGACGATATCGATCAGGTCCCCAGGGTCGCGCGAGCTGCGCGTAAGCACATAGCGGGCAACCTCGTCAGGCAGGGCCAGCGCATGCCGCGCCGCCACAGACTGCAGCAGCGCCAGACGCCCCCGGTCGTCCAGGGGCTTGAGTGCGAGCGTGAGACCTGAGGCGAGGCGGCTACGCAGGTCGGGTAGGCACAGCGGCAGCGCGGCCGGGCCGCGGTCGCCGCTGAACAGCAGGCGGGTTTCGCGATCCAGGCAGCGATTGAACAATGCGAACAAGGCCTGCTCCCAGGGCAGATTGGCGGCGGCGCACTGCACGTCGTCGATGGCGATGAGGTCGAGGCCCTCCAGACCGTCCAGCATGGCCGGGGCGAGATCACGGTGCTGCGCCAGCGGCACATAGGCAGACTGCAGTCCGCGTGCCTGAGCGGCGCTGCATTGGCCCATCAGCAGATGGCTGCGGCCGCTGTCGGAAGGCCCGGTAAGAAACACAATACGTTCACCGCTGCCATCCAGCGCACGGTGCAGGGCATCGATCACCGCCTCGTTTCGACCGACCACGAAGTCCTCGAGATGTGGTTCATGCCGCAGCGTCAGCGCGAGGGGCAGTTGCCGGGTCATGCGCCAGCATCGCCCAGCGCACGCCAGCGAATGAAATAGCTCGCACTGACCAGGTACGACAGACCGAGGCCGGCCTCGGCCAGGCCGAGCCAACGCTGTGCGGGATCTGACCACGCCACCACGCCGCCATGCACTGCATAACCCAGGCTGATCAGCGCCGCCCAGATCAGTGCCTTGTCACGACCGAAGAGTACGCCGCGTAACGGCACCAGCAGCGGTGGGACGAACAACAGCAGCCACAGCGAGATGCGTTCCTGAGGGACATCACCGAGGAAGACGATCCATGCCATGACCCAGGCGATCAGGCCGAGATAGCTGATCAGCGACAACCAGCGCGCCGCGCCGATCTTCACTCGGCGCTCCGCAGCGCCTGTGCGGTGTGCGCCAGGCGCCGGCCGAGTGCCTGACACAGGCGCTTTTCAATGTCAGTCAGCGGCCGCTTGCTATCCAGGCCGGCGACATGCGATGGCCCGTAGGGCGTCCCGCCGTCTTGGGTTTGGGCGAGCTCTGGCTCGCTGTACGGGAGTCCGGTGATCAGCATGCCGTGGTGCAGCAGCGGCAGCATCATCGACAGCAGTGTCGTTTCCTGTCCGCCGTGCTGGCTGCTTGTCGAGGTAAAGACGCCGGCGGGTTTGCCGGCCAGCGACGTCTTCATCCACAGCCCGCCGGTGCTGTCGAGAAAATATTTAAGCGCGGCGGCCATGTTTCCGAAACGCGTGGGGCTACCGAGCGCCAATCCTGCGCAGGCCTCGAGGTCGTCGAGCGAGGCATAGGGGGCACCGCTGTCGGGCACCGCCGGCTCGGTCGCCTCCGGCGTCGCCGACACCGGAGGCACGGTGCGCAGGCGCGCCTCCAGGCCGACCTCTGCGACACCACGTGCCACTTGATGTGCCATCTGTGCGGTCGCTCCGTAGCGGCTGTAATACAGAATGAGGATGAAATCCTTACTCACAGTATCTCCAACACCTTTTCTGGCGGGCGGCCGATCGCCGCCCGGCCGTTGCACACGACGATCGGCCGCTCGATCAATCGGGGGGTTCGCACCATCAACTCAACGAGCTGGTCGCGACTGAGCTGCGGATTGTCGGCGCCGCTCGCCCGGTAGTCTTTTTCCTTCTTGCGCATGAGTTCGCGCGGCTCCATACCGAGCATATCGAGCAACGCAGTGAGGGTTGGCGCGTCCGGTGGTGTCTCCAGGTATTCGATGACCTGAGGCGTGACACCGTGCGCCTCGAGCAGTTGCAGCGTCTGGCGAGACTTGCTGCAGCGCGGATTGTGGTAAATGCTTAGAGGCACGAGGGCACGCCTTTGGGAGATCGTCAGATGCGCGGATGTTATCAGTCTTGCCCGGCGAGGGTCGCGTGGCTAGCGTGAATTCGGTCGCCCATGTCGAGAACATCGTGACGGCGCTGGGCCGACTGCGTGGCTTTCTCGCGCTGGTGGCCGCGCGCTTCACGCGCCATGAGGCGCCGCAGAATGCGGCGGCGCTGACCTACACCACCCTGTTGTCTCTGGTGCCGTTAATGACGGTGATGCTGGCCGTGTTGTCGGCCTTTCCGGTGGCCGACCGTGTCAACGAGATCATTCAGGACTTCGTGTTCAAGAACTTCGTACCGGCGTCCGGCGAGCTGTTGCAGCAGTATCTCCTGGAATTCAGTGCCAAGGCCTCGCGCCTGACCGGTACCGGCGCCGTATTTCTGGTGATCGTGGCCCTGCTGATGATGGCCACCATCGATCGGGCGCTGAATGTGATCTGGGAGGTCAAGGCGCAGCGCGGTTTTGCGAGCAAGTTTCTCATCTACTGGGCGGTGCTGTCCTTGGGTCCGGTGCTTATCGGCGCCAGCGTGCTGGTGACCTCCTACCTGATCTCGCTGCCCATTTTATCGGAGGCCGCGAGCAGCGGGGTGGGGCGCAGCCTGCTCGGCCTTACCCCGGTCACCGCCTCCGCGGTGGCCTTCACCATGATATATGCCGTTGTCCCGAATCGAAGGGTGCGCATGGGTCATGCGCTCATCGGGGGGGTCTTCGCCGCGGTCCTGTTCGAGATCGCGAAGCGCGGCTTTGCATTCTATATCACCCAGTTTCCGACCTACGAGGCGATCTATGGCGCCGTGGCAACCGTCCCGATATTCCTGGTCTGGGTATATCTGTCTTGGATCGTGGTGCTGCTGGGTGCCGAGGTGACGCACTGTCTGAGCATCTACCGCTGGAGTACCAGCGATCAAAGCCGATGCAGGATCGGCATGGGCGATGCTATCGCGGTGCTCTTGGCGCTGGACGAGGCGGCCAGCCGCGGGCTCGCACCGAGCACCCCAGAGCTTTCGGCCTACAAGAAACGCTGGATGGAACCCCAACTGGAGGATCTCCTGGCCGAACTCAAGGGCTTGCAGTGGGTTCACATGACGCGCGATGGCGGCTGGGTGCTGGCCCGGCGCCTGGCGGATTCGAGCCTGCTGGAGCTTCTCGAGAGTCGGCGGTTCAGTCTGCCGCGTGAGAGCGACCCGGACTGGCCGACCGACGGGCCGTTGGCGGACGCGATGCGCGCCGCACATGCCGGCGTTGCGGCAGCGCTGGACGTCCCGCTCGGTGGATTCCGACTGCAGCGCGCCGATCCGGTAGCACTGCGCAACGAGTCCAAGCCCCGCGGCTAGCCCGTATCCGTCACCGGCATCACGGATGCTGGTGGATTTCGCGGCCGCTCCGGCGCCGGGCTGGAGCGAAAGTGGTAGCCGTAGCTACCACTTGAGTGAAGATCAAGCCGGAGCGTGCGAGAAACCGCCAGGACCGGGAAAGGAAAGCGGCGAAACAGCGTGTCAACCCAGCCTGCAAATTGCATGAAGGCGGACTGTAGATTTGAGTCTGCAGCAGTATGGAAAGCGTTTGAATAGTTTCAGCTTTCAGTTTCGCAGTTACAGTTTGTCCTGTTTGGGCTCAGGCCGCGCTGGACTTCGCATTTGCGCCGATCCCCCTCAAACCATAGCTACGGCTATGCTTTTTCGGCCGATCCGCCCAACTGCTTTGACCATCACGCCCTGATTCCCAAACCCTTCATGCAATTTGCAGGCTAGGGCTACACGCGGATTGGTTCATTTCTGTAGAAGGTTCGGTATCTTTTAGCGCAGTCGCTTTCCGGCCGGTGAGGGATGCGGGCAAACCCAGGCGTTCAGTTCTCGGCGATTTCCACTACGATGTAGGCGATGCGCTGATAACCCGCGAGGAGCCTGAGCATGCGCAGGTTGTAGCGTTGCTGTGCGCCCTCGACGACCACCATGTCGCCCTCGCGAAAGATGCTGCTGGCCGCCAGCAGCAGGTGCTGCGTGCCCTCGGTCGCGTGCTGCAGCACTGCATAGTTGGTGCCCCGCGTGCGTTCGGTGGCGCTGCCGGTGATCGCCACGGGTATCAGGCGGCCCTGCAGTTTCTCCACGCCGATCTCGATGTGTTGCTGATCTGCTGTGACTAGGCGTTGGATACGTCCGGCAAAGCCGATTGGCGCAGTCTTGCTCCCTGCGGCCTCGGCCTCCGCGAGGATGGGTTCGCCGACGCTCAATGGCGGGTTCAGCGGGCCCTGCAGCGTGAATGCCGCGCCGGTGGGTGATTGATTGATCTGCCGGCAGGGGACCGGCGCGAGTTCATGGCGGCTCGGACTCTCACTATCGGTCAATTCGGTCAGGCGTCGGTGCATGCTGTGCAGACCGTGCAGCAGACGAAACGGATGATTGCGCGCCCGGCGCGGGCTTTTTCGCTGTTCCGGCGTCTTGCGGCCCTTGATAGGCTCGTTGAACGCCTGCAGCAGACCCTTTGGTGCCATCGGGTCATCTGCCAGCTGCTGCACGAAGCGGTCGCTCGCCAGATAGCGAATGCCCGGCCCGGGTTTGCTGCGCCGGGCCGCCGCCAGCGGCATCTGCGAGCCGCTAATATCCACCGGTATCGCCGCGGCGCCCTGCGGCAGCAGCGTGAGTTCCAGTAGCTCGCTGTTAGCACCCGTCCAGGCATGCCAGCGCTGGATGTCACCCGGCAGATGCTGGTGCGGATCACACAGGGTGATCACCAGCACACGAGAGAACAGGCCGCGTATCGTCCGCGGATGGTCCGGCTCGCCCGATACTGCCGCCATCGGCTGGTCGGCCAGCTGCAGGTGTTCCGCCAGCAGGAATATGTGCAGCAGCAGCCCCCAGGCCTGCGGCGCCAGTCTGCGATAGTGCAGACGCTCGATGTTCAGCCCGCTGTCGAGCAGACTCATCGCCCGGAAGAGCGCGTCGGCCTGCGGTGCCTTGCCGCTCTCGAGCAGCTGATTGGCCATGCGCAGATGGCCGTAGGCGGACTCGTTCAACAACTCGATCGTCAGGTATTCCAGCTGACCCAGCGGGACGGCATTGTCGGGGTTGTTCTTGAGACGCTCTTGCACGATCTGTAGCAGCTGATCGATGGGTTGGTCATACAGCGTCAGCAGTACCGCAAAGCGCGGACCCGGGGACGGGTCGCGCACCAGCAGACGCAGCTGATGCAGCAGATGCTCGGCAGCCTTCGGAGGATTGCCTAGCGGCAGGCTGTCGACCCAATGGCGCAGGTCGCGTGGCGACAGCAGCGCGGCCGGATGTCGTGCGACGGCAACCGGGGGAATCGGAAATGGGCCAGGGTTGGGTTGATTGGATGGACCGTTTACCATGCGACGGGTTCGTTCAGGCTTAGATCGACGCACTTGACGCGGCACCGCACTTTCCCGTTCGGTCGTGGTCTATAGACGAATTCGACAGCCTGGAACTGATGCCGGTCGCCGGCGGCGCGAATGTCGCTCCCGCTGTTGAATATCTCTGCCATGCGCTGCATCCCTATGCGTTGGCTCGACTTTATTACGGGGCTCGTATTGATGTCACGCCAGAATACACTTTCTCCCCCGGTTGGGATCATGCTCGCCCTTCTTGCTGCGCTGTGGACTGGTGCCTCGGCCGCGAATGCAGAGCAAGGCAATTTCACGCTGCCGGACCTTCAGGGGCAATCGCACAGTCTGTCCGACTACCGCGGTAAATGGGTGGTGGTCAATTACTGGGCAACCTGGTGTCCACCCTGTCTGGAGGAGCTGCCCGAGCTCGAGGTGTTCCATAGCGCCGCCGAGGGCAGGGCTGTAGTACTCGGCGTCAATATGGAGTCGATCGACGAGCCGAGGCTGCGCACCTTCGTCGAGGAACAGTTCCTGTCTTTCCCGATACTCATCGCCACGGAGAATCCCCGCCGCGATCAACTGGTCGGCCCGGTGGAAGGCCTACCTACCTCCTACCTGGTCGCACCGAGTGGCGAGGTCGTGGCTCGGCAGGTCGGTCAGATCACCGCCGACGCCCTAAACACCTTCATCGAACGCTACGAACAGAACGGCGCGGGAGCAATTAAATGATCGCACGCCTGCTAATTGTGGTCTCGCTGGTGAGTACTGGTTGGGCTCTGGCCGCCGAGGCACCGCGCGACCCCGGTACCTATTTCTTCAACGACTCCTTCGGAAATTTCGAAGAAGAACTGGCCAATGCACGTGAGGCGGGCAAAAAGGGCATCCTGCTGATGTTCGAAATGGACGAGTGTCCGTTTTGCCATCGCATGAAGAGGACGGTGCTGAACCAGCCGGTTGTACAGGAATACTTCCGCGAGCACTTCCTGATTTTTCCGGTCGACATCGAGGGCGACATCGAGGTGACGGACTTTCAGGGTAGGGTCACGACCATGAAGGATTTCGCATTTCAGCAGTATCGCGTGAGGGCCACCCCGGTGTTTGCATTCTTCGACCTTGATGGCAGCTACATCAAGCGCGCGCGCTTCACTGGCGCGACGCGTGACAAAGACGAGTTCCTGTTGCTCGGCCGCTACGTGGTCGAGGGGGCCTATGACGACCAGCCCTTCGCCCGGTATAAACGCGCCGCACGTTGATGAGAGGAGGTTCGGGTTGGAGGCTCGCGGCTGTCGCGCTGGCCCTGATCGCACAGGCGATCGCTGCTGACGAACCAGCGTTGCCGGAACCGCTGTCGCTCGCCGATGCGCTGGCGCTGGCCCGCACCGATCTGCCGCAGATCGAGCTGGCCATGGCCGAGCGCGATGCCAGCGCGGCCTCGCTGGCGGAGGTGGAAGCGCTGGGTGGGGTGCGCCTGAGCGCGATCGGCGAGGCACGCGCCGTCAGACCGGTCTACAAGTCGCCCGATCGCGACAAAAACGACAGCAGTGCACGTATCGCGCTGACCAAGCGGCTTTACGATTTCGGCTACAGTGAGGCCCGCGAGGCCGCAGCCCGTCTGGCCGGCGATAGCAGCGAATGGGGACATCTCGACGCCCGACAGCAGGCGCGCCTGAATATTATGCAGCGCTTCTTCGACGTCATCCTCGCCGACCTGCAGTTTGCGCGCGACAACGAGGCGATGGCCGGTGCCTTCATCGACGCCGATAGGGCACGCGACCGGCACGAATTGAATCGCGTCTCGGACGTCGACCTGTTGGCGTTCGAGGCCGCGTATCAGCAGGCGTTACAGCTGCGTGTGCAAAGCCAGGCACAGCAGCGCGCGGCGCGCTCGCTGTTGGCGCTCGCAATGGGCAGACCGGATGATCTGGCGGCAAACCTGCTGCGGCCTGCGGCACCGGAGATCCCGTCGGCCCAGCCGGACTACGACAGCCTGCTGGCCGCAGTTTTGCAGGGCAACCCCCGGCTGCAGGGACTGCGCGCGCAAGTCGATTCGGCGCGGGCCGCGGTCGAGGCGGCGCGCAACGCCTATGGACCGGTACTCAGTGGCGAGCTGGATGCCTCGGTCTACAACCGTCAGACCGCTTCGACGCATCCGCTGGGTGGTGGGCTGGTCCTCGAGGTACCGCTGCTGACCGGCGGGGCGAAAGATGCGGATGTGGCTGCGGCGCGTGCCGCGCTGCGCCGCAGCCGCGCCGCGCTCACAGCCGCGGAATACGGGCTGCGCCAGCAGGTACTGGAGCTCTGGCTGCGCCTGGGCAATCTGCGCACCCGGCTGAACGGTCTCAAGGTCAGAGGGGACTATCGGGAGCTGTATCTCGACCGCAGCCGTGCGCTCTACGAACTGGAGGTCAAGACCGACCTGGGTGACGCAATGACCGAGATATCGGCGGTGGAACTGGATCTGGCGCAGGCGGAATTCGACTGGGTCATGACGCAGGCCCGACTGGATGCATTGGCGGGTAGTCTGTTGCCTGAGGAGCAAGCGAAATGACGAAGATGGCGTTCGTACGGGTGACCTGGCTTTTCGCGGCGTGCGCGGCAACCCTCGCGCAGGCAGCGGACGTGCCCGCGTTAGTCGGTTGGTCGCAGCGTGTTGAACTCGGCACCCTGGTCTCCGGTATCGTCGCCAACGTGCACGTCCAGCCCGGCCAGACGGTCAACAAGGGCGATGAGCTGATCAGCCTGGACGACCGCGAGTTTCGCAGCGAGGTCCAGCGCCGGCTTGCCGAATATGGCCATGCCCAGGCCGTGCTCGAAGAGGCACAGCGCGAAGACGAGCGCGCGATCGAGCTCTACGACCGCACCGTGCTGTCGGATTTCGAGCGTAATCAGGCACTGATCGCCCTACAGGCGGCACGTGCGGCCGCCGAGCGGGCACGGGCGGTATTGCTCGAGGCGCGCCTGAATCTCGAGCGCAGCGTGGTGCGTGCACCGTTCGACGGCCTGGTGCTGGCGGTCAATGCGGCACCCGGTCAGACGGTCGTTAGCGATCTGCAGAGCCGGCCGCTGGTGACCGTTGCCGACAACACCCTGCTCCGTGCGCGCGCCCAGGTGGATGCCGCCCAGGCCGCGCGCCTCGAAACGGGTCAAGCGCTGCGTGCCATTGGCCGGGGCCGGGCGCTCGAGGCCGCCGTCATTTTTGTCGGTCTGGAACCCGTCGGCATGGCCAGCGAGGGACCGCGTTATGAACTGGTGGTGGATATCGTCACCGACGAACAGATGGAATTGCGCATCGGCGAGACCGTTACCCTGGATCTGGAGTAAGGGGTGGCTAGGAGCCTGCGCGGTAGAACTGGCGGATGCCGAGGGTTGCCCAGTTCGAGTGCGGTCTGGTGGTAGTTTGAGGAGCATAGTGGGTACTACGCGACGAAGACGCGCGCCGGAGCGCGCCGAAGTGGGGAAGCCACAGGCCCGTCATGTTCTGCCGCGCAGACTCCCAGCCTGCGTATCCCACCGATTTCCTGCTGCGGCCCCCGATACCCTCGCCATGAAGGGGCGTACTCGTTGCACGCGGTTCGACGTAGTGTCGACTACGCCTTCACCGCCCTCCACGCCGTGCACCCCGCCATAGCGGCGTCTTGGCGGCCTCGTTACGAAAAACGGTGAGATATGCAGGCTAGTCGGCGATTCTTAGTCAGCGGTCGGGTGCAGGGCGTCTGGTTTCGCGCCGCGACGCGCGACAAGGCCATAGGTCTGGGCCTCAGTGGCCATGCGGTCAATCTGCCTGATGGCCGGGTCGAGGTGGTGGCCTGCGGCGCGGAGTCGGCCCTCGATGCGCTGGCGGCCTGGCTCTGGCATGGCCCCGAACTGGCCCATGTCACCGAGGTTGACAGTGAGGCGCTGCCGGCGCAGCAGCTGTCGGGATTCCGAACGGGGTGAATCTCGCCGGCGGGTCAGCGACCGGTTGGCTCCGACGGGCGGAAGACCGGCGTCTGGGGCATGCGTCGCGCGGGCTCCCCGCTATCCACTGGTGAACGCGGCCGACCGGTACGGAAAGCAGATGCGCTATGGCCCACCCGGGCATCGCCGGACGCGGAATCTGCGCTCGTGTCCATCAGGTCACCAGGACGGTTTGACGCCGAGGAGGCGCGGCTCGGCGCGCCAGGCGTCGCGTCGCGGCGCTCTTCAGGGTTGGCCGGATAAACGCGATCGCCCGGTGACAGCGGCGTCGCGGCGGGGCGGGGCAGCGCCGGCGGTTGAGAATACTCGGTGGCGGCCGCGGGCCGAAAGCTCTCGGCCGCACTGTCCCTGGATGTGGATCCAGACCGTGCGGCCGCCTCATAGCGGCCTCTGGTCGTTTCGCGCCCGCCCGATCCTGTTGAGAGGACCTGCGCAGTAACCTCTGGGAGCGCAGAGACCGCTTCGTCGGATTGCCGCCCGACCCTGACCGCTGGCGATATCCCGGGCAGCGCGCCCGGCTCGCTTTGAAACGGCCCGGGCGGCGGTGGATAGTCGTTGGCCGGGGCGCTGTGAACAATGACGGTCAGGCAGGCGGTGAGCGCCAGCCTTGCCATGGCCGGCGCGGCGCGGCGTATCATTGGCGGCGTGCCGGATGGTATAGCGGGATCACCGTGTCTGGCCCGCGCTACCGGCGACGGTGCCGGCCGCTCAATAGCCTGACGAGGCACGTTCGAGTCCGCGCGGAATCCCGTCGATGCGCACCACCTCGCTGCGGATGCCGCCGTCGGGAAGCAGGGCCAGCAGACGGAAGCCGGGCGGCTCTTCATCGACTCGGAAATCCGCCATGTGCGGCGTGAATTGCACGCAGGTCGAGGGCGATGCCATAAGCCGAACCTGTCTGCGTCTGGCCTCGTATGTCTGGTGGATGTGGCCCCACAGCAGGCCGCGTACATGCGGGTTGTGGTCAATGACCTCGAACAGCGGATCGGGGTTGTCGATCATCATGGTGTCGATCCATGCGCTGCCGACCTCGACCGGTTGATGATGCATACACACCAGGGTCGGACGGTCGGTCGATGCCAGTGCCCGTTCGAGCTTTGCGATCTCAGCGGCGGCCAGATGCCCGCCTTCCTCACCGGGTATCACCGAGTCCAGCATCACAAAGCGCCAAGCACCCAGGTCACACACCGTCTCCGTGGTCACCGACTCGGCGCGAAGATGCGCCTTCATCACCAGCGGCACATCATGGTTGCCCGGCAGGCAAAATACCGGGACGCCGAAACTCGACAGTATTTCAGCCAAGCGGGCGTAGCCCTCGGGGCTGGCGTCGTGGACAAGATCGCCGGTGGCGAGCAACAGGTCCAGCGGCCAGTGGTAATCGCGGACGTGCCCAACGACTTCTTGGAGGGACTCCAGGGTATTCAGCCCGAGTAGGGTACCGCCGGGATTGGCGTAGAGGTGCGTGTCCGTGAGCTGTAGCACGCGCAGCGTGCCCGCTGGGAGATGGGCCTCACGCAGATTGGTTTCCGGCGCAGTGCCCGGGATACTCGCCGTCATTGTCGCTATGAGCCCGCCAGGGTCCCCCTATCTCGATTAAGGGTATAGTAGCCCATACGCCAGTAGGCACAAATGCTGCATTTTGCGATTAGTTCCTGTTTTGTGAGCAGTTTCCCGCGCCAATGACCCTGAACGAGCTCCGCTACGTCGTTGCTGTGGCACGCGAGCGCCACTTCGGTCGCGCGGCCGAGGCGTGTTTCATCAGTCAACCGACCCTCAGTGTGGCGGTCAAGAAACTCGAGGAAGAACTCGGGCTCAGTCTGTTCGAGCGCCGCAAGGGCGAGATCAGCGTCACACCGATTGGGGAACAGATTGTCGCCCAGGCGCAGCGTGTGCTGGAGGAGGCGGGCAACGTTCGCCAGATCGCGCGGCAGGGTCAGGATCAGCTCGACGGTACCCTGCGTCTGGGCGCGATCTACACCATCGGCCCCTACCTGCTGCCCTACCTGATCCCGCAGCTGAGCGAGCGTGCGCCCAAGATGCCGCTGCTGATCGAGGAAAACTACACCGCCAGACTCAGTGAACAACTCAAGCGTGGCGATCTCGATGTGATTCTGATCTCGCTGCCGTTCGACGAGCCGGGTATCCTGACGCTGCCGCTGTACCGAGAGCCGTTCGTCCTGCTGCTGCCGCGCAGCCATCCCTTGAATCAGAAAAAGGATTTCTCGATCGACGATCTAAGGGAGGAAGACGTCCTGCTGCTCGGGCCGGGACACTGTTTTCGGGACCAGGTGCTGGAGGTCTGTCCGGACTGCATGCAGCGCAGCACCACCGAGGGCAGCGCCGCCAAGACGATGGAGGGCGGCTCCCTGGAGACCATTCGGTACATGGTCGCGAGTGGATTGGGTGTGACTATCCTGCCGTGTTCCGCGGCCGGCGCGGAGCGGTTTTCCGAACGACTGCTGAGTATCCGCCGCTTCGGCCGCAAGACACCATCGCGCATCGTCGCGCTGGCCTGGCGCAAGAGTTTTCCGCGCCCGGATGCGATCACGGAGCTGAGCGATGCCGTACTGGCCTGCGGTATGTCCTGTGTCGAGGCGCTAGACTGAGCTGCCTTGTCGAGCCGCCTGATCGCCAGAAAAAAATAGCCTCAGATGGAGCCTGGGATCTCGGGATAGACGATAGGTATCCTCTATAAGTTCGATTGCCAGAATCAATTTCATGCGGAGTTCGCCGCCGACTATAGTCAGAACGCCAAACGCCGGGTGATCCCGGCATCCGTTCCAACACAGACTGGAGGATAAGTCATGTCTCTCAAAGGATCGAAGACCGAAGAAAACCTGAAGGCCGCATTCGCCGGCGAATCGCAGGCCAATCGCCGCTACCTCTACTTCGCCTCAAAGGCCGACGTGGAAGGCTACAATGACGTGGCCGCCGTCTTCCGTTCCACTGCGGAAGGCGAGACCGGGCACGCCCACGGCCACCTGGAGTACCTGGAGCAGTGTGGTGACCCCGCAACAGGTCTGCCGTTCGGCGGGACCTCAGACAACCTGAAGACCGCGATCGCTGGTGAGACCCACGAGTACACCGACATGTACCCCGGGATGGCGAAGACCGCGCGTGACGAGTCACACGACGAAATCGCCGACTGGTTCGAAACCCTGGCCAAGGCGGAGCGCTCGCACGCCAACCGCTTCCAGAAGGCATTGGATCAACTCAACGACTGATCCCAGGCAGGGGAGGGCAAGCCTCCCCTGTTTCTGTTTCTGTACGTAAATTCACCGTCGCCTGAAGGAGACGAACCATGGCTGGTGCGCGCGAAGGCAGTCTGGAGGCACCTACCCGGCATGCGCTGGATTGGAAAAACCCCGATTACTACGACGAAGGCAAGCTATTCGCCGAGATGGAGCGGGTGTTCGACATCTGTCACGGCTGTCGTCGATGCGTCAGCCTATGCCAGAGCTTCCCGGTACTCTTCGATCTTGTCGACGAATCGTCGACGATGGAGGTCGACGGGGTCGCCAAGGACGATTATTGGAAAGTTGTCGATCAGTGTTACCTGTGCGACCTGTGCTTCCTCACCAAGTGCCCCTATGTACCGCCCCATGAGTGGGATCTCGACTTCCCGCACCTGATGCTGCAGGCGAAGGCCGTGAAATTTAAGAAACACGGCGCCTCTGTGCGCGACAAGACCCTGACCAGCACCGACAGGGTCGGCTCGCTGGCAGGCATCCCCGTGGTCAACGGCTTAGTCAATGCCCTCAATCGCAACAAGACCTTTCGCGGCATCCTTGAGGACGGCTTCGGTGTGAGCCGCGACGCCAAGCTCCCAAATTATCACAGCAAGACACTGCGCGACCGAATCAGTCCGGATAGCGGAGAGGCCGCCGAGGCGGCCGGCCCGACGACCGGCAAGGTCGCCTTGTTTGCGACCTGCTACGGCAATCGCAACGATCCGCAGAGCGGGGAAGACCTGGTGGCGGTGTTCCGCCACAACGGCATCGCGGTAACGCTTGCCGACAAGGAGAAGTGCTGCGGTATGCCCAAGCTCGAGCTGGGCGACATGGAGGCCGTGGCGCGCTCAAAAGAGACCAATATCCCGGTACTCGCCGGGCTGGTCGACGCGGGTTGGGACATCATCGCACCCGTGCCTTCCTGCGTGTTGATGTTCAAACAGGAGCTGCCATTGATGTTTCCGGACGACCCGGATGTGGCCAAGGTGCGCGACGCCATGTACGACCCTTTCGAGTACCTGATGCTGCGGCACAAATACAACAGACTGCGAACGGATTTCAAACAGCCGCTCGGCAAGGTGGCCTACCACGCAGCCTGCCACCAGCGCGTACAGCGGATCGGCCCCAAGACCAAGGAGACACTCGCGCTGATCCCCGGCGTGGAGATCGACGTGATCGAACGCTGTTCAGGGCACGACGGCACTTATGCAGTGAAGAAAGAGTCGCATGAGCTGTCCATGAAGATTGCGCGACCCGTGGTCAACCGCGTCAAACAGGATGCGCCCGATCACTACAGCAGCGACTGCGCGATGGCCGGCCATCAAATCTCGAACGGCCTCGCCGACGGCACCGAACCTGAGCACCCGATCACGTTGATGCGGATCGCCTACGGTATCTAAACCAATCGCCCAAGGAGACCCAGGTGGAAACAATGAACAAATTGTCTCGTGAAGATCTTTTTACACTGGAAAAATACGCCGAGGTACGTCCCGAATTCCGGGCCCGCGTGATGGCGCACAAGAAGAATCGGC